>JADJPF010000001.1:600000-750416 GCA_016713405.1 Blastocatellia bacterium | reverse complement strand
ATACATTATAAGGTCTATGTCCTGTGAGTAACTCATAAAGTACAACACCTAAAGAGTAAATATCTGTAGTAATATCTGTAGGTTTGCCTTGAATCTGTTCAGGGCTAGCATAATAAGGCGTTAAAGCTCTAACATCAGTGAAAGTAGGATTATCTTGAGATATTTCTGAGTTAAAGAGTTTAGCAATACCAAAATCTAATAGTTTAGGGATTCCTTCTTTGGTGACTAAAATATTACTAGGCTTAATATCACGATGAATAATTAATCTTTGATGAGCATATTGTACAGCAGAGCATACTTGGCGAAATAATTTTAACCTTTCTTTTTGGTTAGCTTATGTTATCACAATAACTATTAATAGTTTCGCCTTCTAGGTACTCCATTACTAAATAAGGTAAGCCTTCTTCTGTTCTTCCACCATCTAGTAGTTTGGCAATATTAGAGTGGTCTAAATTAGCTAGTATTTGCCTCTCTTTTTAGAAATTGTTTGGAAACAAAATCATCTACAAATTTATGCTTTACTATTTTTATAGCTACATTTTTTCATACTCTTTATCTGCTCGTTTTGCTAGGTAAACTACCCCCATACCTCCTTGCCCTATTTTTCTTACTATTTCATATGCTCCTATGTTTTTAGGCAATTGTACTTGATCTTGCTCTATAAATAAATGAGCTACATCTTCAATTGCTTTATTCTCAATAAAACTATTAGCTTCACTATGAGCAGCTAATAGAGATTCTACTTCTTTGACGTAAAGTTTCATCATTAGCACAAAGCTCTTTTAAAACGATTCTTTCTATTAGTATTTTCTTCCTCTAAAACAGCAAAAAATACTTCTTTAACACTTTTCCAATTATTGCTCATTTTTAGAAAGCTCCCTATAAAGCCAAGCTTTGGCTAATTGCCATTCACTTTTACTCTTCTTGGAGAAATTTTTAAGTATTCAGCTAGTTCTTCTACACTAAAACCACCAAAATACTTTAATTCCACTAATTGTTTTTGTAATGGATCAACTTGTTCTAAACCATTTAAGGCATCATCTAAAGCTACTAAATCAACATCCTTATCTTTCGCAATGGATAATTGCTCATTTAGTGAAATTTTATATTTACCCCCCACCCTACTAAATTTACGAGCATGGTCTACTAGGATGTTACGAATGATTGTAGATGATAATGCGTAAAATTCTTGCCGGTGATGTAAGCTAACCTGAGTTTTAACTAGCCGTAAATATAACTCATTGACTACAGCCGTAGCTTGCAAAGTATGGTTAATCCTTTCACTTTGAAAGTACCTACTAGCAATATCTTTTATTTCTTCATATAAAATAGAGATTAACTTATCAAAAGCCAACTTATTACCATTTCCCCATTCTATTAAAAGCAAAGACACATCTTCTTCATATTTTTTTGTTCATAAATATCAATAGCAGTTTTTTAGAAGTTATAAACTGGAAAATTTTTTTGCTCCATGTCCCTGCTACAAAAATCCAACGCTATATATAGAGACACAAAACACTACAAAAATTTAAGTCAAAATTTTTAACCAAAACTAAAGAGAAGAACCACTACGGATAACAACCTATCCTAGTGACAATAATACTTACAAATATAGCTTTAGTCAATTATAGCTTATTAGAGTATTTGCTAATACTGATATAACCTGCACATAAAATATTTAATTAATATGCTTTAATTGATAAATCTGTAAGTATAAATACATCAAATAACCAAATTATGAGGTGCAACTATGAATAAACTTTTCCATTATGTAACAATCAGTCTATTAATGATTATGTTCATTCTTTTCTAACATTAACAAATGTAAATGCAAGGCCACAAAGTTCTCCTGATTGTGAATTTAGAAACTTTTTGGTAGTAGCTATATAACTCCTTCTAGTAATAGTGCTAATGATATCAAAACAGCAGATTTCAATAAGGATGGCAACCTTGATCTTGTAGTTGCGTTATTTAATCGTCAAAGTATTGGTATTTTTCTAGGTAATGGACAAGGATCTTTTGGTACTGAAACACGCTATCCAACAGATATAGGCCCTGCTGCTTTAGCACTTGGGGATTTTAATAGTGATGGTAATATCGATATTGCTACAGCAAATAGAAATACTAACAATGTATCTATATTGCTTGGTGATGGACAAGGAAAATTTAGTCTGCCAACAAACTTTGCTGCTGGTAGTTGGCCCTTATCATTAGTTACTACAGATTTGAACCTTGACGGAAAGCTTGATCTAGCTGTTGCTAATAGTAGTTCTAATAATGTATCTATATTATATGGTGATGGTATTGGCAGTTTTGCCTCACCTATTAACTATGCTGTTACAGGCACCCCTTTTTCAATCGCCACAGGTGATTTAAATAATGATGGTCGTCCAGATCAGTTACAGTACAAGGTGCTCATAATGTTGCATCAGTGTTGCTAGCACAACCTACAGGTAATTTTTCACCAGCTATTGATATTAGTGTTAGTGGTGCGCCTATTGCGGTTGGCATATGGCCGACTTCAACCTTGATGGGAAGCTTGATATAGCTATGGCTAAATCAATTGATGATGGAATAACAGTAGCATTAGGGAATGGTCAAGGTGGTTTTATTTCGTAAACTAATAACACTAGCAATATAGGTAGTAATCCAAACTACGTAGCAATTGCTGACCTAAATGCTGATGGCTTTCCGACGTTATTAATACTAATAATGACTCTTTTAATTTCAATCTATATCTTGGCACAGGTACAGCCAATCTAACTAATTCTGGCCCTTATGGTTCAAGTCCTAGTCCACATGCAGCAGCCATTGGTGATTTTAATAATGATGGCAAACTAGATGTTGCGATTGCCAGCTTTGATGCAACCTATGTTTCATCTCATCTCAATATTTGCGGGCCGGTTCTCACTTTCCCTATTAACTCATTAGCTGGAGGAATAGCTAACACACTTTATAATCAAACTATTACTGTATCAGGTGGTGTGGCTCCATATAATTACACTATTAGCAATGGAAGTCTACCACCAGGGCTTTCTCTTGCTTCTACAACTGGCACAATCACTGGTACACCTACAACACCGGGTAGTTATACTTTTACAGTAACAGTAACAGATGCTCAAAATAATAGTGCTAACAAAGTTTTTACTATTACTATTGCAACAGCAGTCCCAACTTGTGCAACACAACCTAGTGGACTCATTCATTGGTGGCCTGCTAACAATAATTCACTGGACATAA
Source organism: Blastocatellia bacterium (assembly GCA_016713405.1). Classification (NCBI taxonomy): domain Bacteria; kingdom Pseudomonadati; phylum Acidobacteriota; class Blastocatellia; species Blastocatellia bacterium. The sequence continues at coordinate 747,176 of JADJPF010000001.1, read as the reverse complement.
TTGGGGGAGGAAATGCTACATTGCTTAATGGAGTTCAATACAGTCCAAGGAAAAGTTGGCGAGAGTTGGAGTTTTGATGGTGTAGATGATGATGCTAGCACTCCAGTGGCACTTAACTATAGCAATGGTATTACTTTTGAGTGTTGGGTAAAAACTACTGACAATGATGGATTAATAATGGCTGATACAGGTACTACTGATGAAACTGGTATGGGGCTATTTGTGGAAAATGGTCAACTACTTCTTAGTTTTTATAAAAGTACGCCCAATATAAATAATTTTACTATTCTTGGTAGTTTCGTCTCAGATGGTCAATTCCATCATATTGTTGGAACATGGACAGGCGATACAACCATTGATGGGGCAAAGCTTTATGTAGACGGTAATGTTGTTGGTAAAGACACAGCATTAACTACTATAGGCTCAACTACCAAAACTATTAATTTTGGTTGGATAGTTGGCTCAAGGTATTTCGCTCTCGCTGGTCTTATTGATGAAGCATCTATCTATAATCGTGCGCTCACATCTCAAGAAATACTTAATATCTTTAATGCAGGTAGCAATGGTAAATGCACAGCAATAGCTACACCTGACACAGTACAATTATCTGACACAACCTATACAGTAAACGAAACCGATGGCACTGTAACCATAACTGTAATACGTACTAATGGCAGTGACGGCACTATAACAATAGATTATTCTACTAGCAATGGTAGTGCTATAGCTGGTGCTGATTATAATGCTGTTTCTGGAACACTTACTTTTGCAAATGGTGAAACAACTAAGACTTTCAATATTACTTTGTTACCTGATTCACTTACTGAGAGTAATGAAACATTTAATATTACTCTTAGTAACCCTACAGGTGGGGCTACACTAGGAAACACAAGTACAGCCGTAATTACCATAACTGATAACTCATCTCAAGCTTGCCAACAAGAACTAGCTACCGCTTTGCAAAAAATCAAAGCCTTCAAAGCCAAATAAGCACTTTAACCCAACAAAACTCACAATTATAGTCTCTCAAAATAGTTTGACTCAAGCAAATCAAACACTCTCAGAACAAAATACTCAACTTCAATCTCAGCTAAACACAGCTAATCAAACTATATCAATCTGAATAATCAGATTACTCAGTTACAAGATCAAGTGAATGCTCTAACAACAAAATGCTCAACTTCAAACAGCAAATACCCAGCTTCAGAGTCAGTTAAATACAGCTAATCAAACAATTCAAGACCAACAGTTGCAAATTAGTGGACTTCAAGATCAGCTAGATACAGCTAATCAAATGCTTGCAACTTGCCAAACTCAGCTATTACAAGTACAAGATGAATTAAATAATTTGCAATCTCCTAAACAACAAATCTCTACAGCAAAACAACAAATTCAAGCTTTATTAGCAACGGCCTCCTAACAATGCACAAAGCAACTTAAATAATTCACTCAGAGATCTTACTAATGCTCAATTATCTATTGCTGTTGGGAATTTAGAACGTGGTTTAAGAGAAATTAGATCTGCTAATCAAGACCTAATCAATGCAGCTAATAAAGGCGTAAACACTACCAGTTTACAACAAATTCTTGTTCAAGGTGTGGCAGTGCGTGTTACTAAAGCGGTAAACGATGTTGAAGCTTTACTTGTAGTAGTAATCAAAAGTTCAAAAGCTATAAACCTACTTCAACAAGGCCAAAATCTATTAGCTCAAGGCATTTTTAAGAATGCCCTAGACTCTTTTATAGATGCCTCCAGAAGCCGATTCTGCTAAACCATAAGTTATAGTCTGAGCTTTAAGCACCTAAACTACAAAGTTTTGTAAACTTGTGATTTACTATCAAATATCAAAGGGCTAACTAGATAAACGATATCTAGTTAGCCCTTATTTATTATAATCTTACCTTCTTTATCTGCTAAACCAGTAAATTGCCAAGAATAAATTGGGAATAAAAATTTCAAATTCAATTTTATATTTTTTGAAAATCCTAATCTTAAGCAAAGTTTCAAATAAATTCTTTTTATATTTAACTAGAGGAAAAATGAAAAAGTCCATTGTGTATTTAAGTTTAGCTACTTTGTTCTTTTCGTTGCTCTTAGCAACTACTTTTCAAACCAATAGTGCAGCAGCTACTAAACAATCAAATGTTGATAATCCTAATAAAGTAATAGAAAAATCTGCTGTCACTTCACCAAAAAATGTTAACCCATTACTAATTGGTGCTAGCATTCCTGATATAACTTTAAAATTATTGAAAATAAAGATATTAGCTTATTGATTTAGCAAAAAATAAACCAACAATCTTATTTTTTATCGTGGTGGATGGTGTCCTTATTGTAACTTGCAGCTAGGACAACTACGTTTAATTGAACCCAACTAGTCGAATTAGGTTATCAATTAGTTGCTATTAGTCCAGATAGAGTAGAAAAACTACAAGAAACTCCAGCAAAAACAATCAAACTATTTACTGCTTTCTGATAGTTCAGCCAATGCAGCAATAAATTTTAGTATAGCTCTTCCAAGTTGATAGTCCAACTGTAGAATCTTATAAGCAATATGGTATTGCTTTAGAAAAGTTTGCTTGGTGAAAAAATCATATTTTACCTGTACCTTCTGTCTTTATTGCTGATACAACAGGTAAAATAAAATTCCAAATATGTTAATCCAGACTACAAAACTCGCTTAAGCCTGATGTTATCTTAGCTGCTGCTAAATCAGCAATTACAGCTAAATAGTAATATGGCAATATTGTGTATTATTTAATCATATTATTACTTAATATAATAATGATGTTTTTGACACTCAGTAGTATTATTAGTTGAAGTGTCAATTACCACAATTCCAATCAAAGACTTTAACTTTTAAGACCAAAATTCTTAATATATTGAGCAAGTGGTTCTAGTCCTACTTCTTTTCGTAACTTATCTACATTTGGATCTTCTAAAGGCATTAGACCTGCTTCGCCTTCTGAAGAAATAGAAAGCTGTGAACCATAAAGCTGTTTTTTACCTATCATTAATTGAAGGCGATCATATACAAGTGCATAACTACTTAATTGTCCATCTTCTTTTAATTTAGAAGTGCTACCACCATTAGTCCTACATTTCCACTATGTTGCACAATAAGAAATGCTTGTAGAAGTTTCCTGTCCAAACCTTTTCTGTCAATCCATCCTATTTTTCTACTAATTTAATCAAGTAATTTGTATTGTCTCTGTCTATTCGACTTATCTCTTTGAAATCAAGTTGTTTCTTTTTCGTACTTTTTGTTCTAAATTACCTCGATATTTCATTTCTCTTTGTATTTTTATTATTTGCTTTTTTGATAATTTTACATCTTTTCCTAAAATTATGGTTTTGGTCTTAAAACTTTGCGATATTTCATCCATTTTTTGAAACCGAGAATTATCCCCTAATTTTAGCCCCTTACAAGGAATTGTTTGTGAACAACTAATTTGTAGCTTTTCCCCTTCTATTCTTACTGCTAAATTAACTATATTTCTCTTACACATAGAATAACTTCATCTGTTTTATATCCCTCAATAGATGCAATTTGTTGAAGGTTTTCATTCCTAATTACAGATAATTTTTCATCTTGAAACCCAATAATTAAACCTTCTTCTTCGGCCTTCCAATACCCATTAAGTATTTCTTTTAGGTTTATTTTTTCTTCTGATAAAAATTCTGATTCAGCTATTGATGTTTGTTGCAAGTTAGAATAAGGCAGTAACAACAATAGACTCATAAACAAACAAAAACATAATTTCAAATTGCGTGTAACTATTTCATTTGTATAAAGTTAGAGTGTTTTTATTTGCATCCCTATATATATTTTTATTTTAGGATTGCTGTATCTATTTTATTGTAAAACAACTTTTGCTGCTCATCTAACCCTTGAAGAACTTCTGTACGATTACCATTATTTATGCCGAGTTTTACAAGTATTTTTTTCTTACCATTACTTTGCTCTTTGTCAGGTATTTCTACAAAAGCATTACGGCTTAAGTCATAAATTATAGCACTTTCTGGTATTACAAGAGTAGATTTGCGTTCTTCTAAAATAATTTCTGCATTAGCTGTCATATTAGTACGCAAAATACCTGCATCATTATTTATAGAAACTCTAACTTCAAAACTTACAACATTATCTTTTTCTACGCCCATTGGAGATATTTGAGTTACTTTTCCGTCAAAACCTTTGCCCTTAAAAGACTCTACCCTTATTTGTGCTGGCTGGTTTAATTGTACTAACCCAATATCAGACTCATCTACTTTACCACGAACATAAACCTCACTAGTATCACCTAATACCATTATTAGAGTTGCTGAAGCTCCAAGGTTAAGAATAGAAGAGACTGGGCTTCCAACCTCAACATCTCTAGATAAGACAACACCTTTTATAGGCGCACGAATTGTTGCATTTTGTAGCTCTTCATTTGCACGTTCAACAGCGGCTTTAGCTTGTTCAACAGCGGCTTCTGCTTCTGTAACTCGTGCTTTACTAACATTTAATTGCATACGTGCAACGTTTTGTTTATTTTCCACTTTTTTCTAAAGCATTTTGAGATTCATCATAAATTTGTTGAGGATTAAACCTGTAGCAAATAATTTTTTGGCACGTTCAAAATCACGTTTTACAAAAACAATTTCTGGGTTTTCAGCTTCTACTTTATTTTTTTCATACTCTGCTTCTGAAGCACGTAACCCTGATTGTGCAGCCATCAAAGCTGCTTGGCTTTCACGTACTCTAGCAATTAAGTTTTCTTTATCAAGTTCAGCAAGCACTTGATTGGATTCAACTAAATCACCTACTTTAACTTTTAACTCTTTAATTATGCCATTGGCTTTTGACTTAATTTCTACTTTTGTAATTGGTTCTATACGACCTGTAGCAACCACAGAACGAGCAATATCACTACGTTCCACTGTAGCCAAACGTCCAGGATCAATCTCAACAATATATTTTGTTTTGTCAAAATACTGATAAATTCCATATGCAATTAAAGAAAAAAACAATAAAACTATAATTAGTGTTCTAAACCTAAAACTTTTTTTCATATTTACCAAGATTTTGTCCTTATTTGGGTTTATTCTATATCTGTCTAAGAACACCGCATATTAATACCTAATAATCTTCTTGATAAGAAAAAGACTATATACATTTTATACCATATGTTAATTTTGATTTATTTCTAAGTTTGGCTTTCTTTACTATTTTTGGTTTAGTTATATTAAAGTGGTTTGTACTCAATTTACCAGTTTTGTCATACAAATATTTAGACTTTATCTATAATACTATCATAAAAGGACAATGGCTATTATTACAAAATTAAGAGGGAAGTTTTTAATTTCAATGATCATTAGAAAAATATTTACTCTTTGGACAAGTTTTTTTCTTGTTCTAATAAACAGTTTAGTTTTTGCTAATACAGAAAACCAAAAGCTTTTTTTATCAGAAGAAAGTATAAACGAACAAGAAGTAGCCCAATTTTTGGATAAGTTTTTTCTTGAGCAGATGGAAAAACAACATATTCCAGGAGTAGCAATTGTTATAGTAAAAGACGGGAAAACTCTTTTTTCCAGGGGCTATGGCTATGCTGATATAGATAAACATATAGGAGTAAATCCTGATAAAACTCTTTTCCGAATTGCTTCCATTTCTAAGCTATTTACGGCTACTGCAATAATGCAATTAGTAGAAAAAAAGAAACTTAATCTTCAAGAAAATGTCAACTACTATCTTAAAGATTTTCAAGTTAAAAGCTATTTTAAAAAACCAATTACTGTATCAGACTTACTACTTCATACAGCAGGGTTTGAAGATAATTCTTTAGCTCTGTTTTCGCATAAACAATCAGAAGTTCCTCCATTAAAAGATTACTTGCAAAAATACCCTGCTATAAATGTTTATCCTCCTGGTGAAATATTTAGTTATTCAAATTATGGTTATGCTTTGGCGGGTTATTTAGTAGAAGTTGTTTCTGGAATGCCTTTTGAGCGTTATATTGAGGAAAATATTTTTAACCTCTTAGAAATGAAAAATAGTAGCTTTAATTATAAAGATTCACAAAAAGATTTGGCTATAGGTTATTCTTACAAAAACAACCAATATCAAGAAGAAGATGTTTACTTTACTAATCAATCTCCATCAATGGGATTAATAACTACTGCAACAGACTTGGCCCCGTTTATGATTGCACAGCTAGAAAAAAGGAATTTATCAAAATAAGCAATTACTTTCCCAACAAAGTATAGAGCTTATGCAAACAAGGCAATTTGCTGCTCATCCAAAAATAGCTGGTAATACTATGGGTTTTAGAGATCTTATCAAAAATGATAAAAGAGCTATACGTCACGATGGTCGTTTAAAAGGGTTTCAAAGTTTGATGTATTTAATACCAGAAAAAAATTTAGGTTTTTTTCTGGTTTATAATTGTTCAGAAAATAACTTTTATCTTAACTTTACTCAAGAATTTCTTAATTATTTCTTTCCAATAAAAACCTCTGATCCAGTACCGCTTATTAATTATCAAAAAAGAGTAGAGAAATTTGTTGGTAGTTATCGAAATTTGCGCTACTCACATACTACAATACAAAAACTTGATACTTTAGTATCTCAATATCAAATATCTGCTAATGAGGATGGGACAATTACTCTTTATTCACCTGAAGAAAAGCCTTTAGGTAAGTGGATTGAAATTGAACCCTTTGTATTTAAAAAAACTGATGAAGATAATTATTTAGCTTTTCGTGAAAATAAATCAGGGCAAATTACTACATTATTTTATAGCTATTGGTTTCTTGAAAAGTTACCTTTTTATGAAACAGCTAAATTTCAAATGAGTTTAATCTATTTTTTTATTTCTATATTTTTTATTTCTTCTATAATTTTTTTAGTAATATTAATAAAGTATTTGAGAAAAACCCATATTGTAAAAAAATTGTTTTTTGCACAAATAATAATGTTTTTAATTAGTTTACTAAATTTTATCTTTATAATTACTTGGCTACTTATCTATCAAGTTTATTATGAAGAAGCTCTTTTTAGTATACCCAGAATTTTTACCTTAATCTTATGTATACCTTTGTTTTCTGTTGGACTTACTATCACTTTGCCTATATGGTCAAAAATAGTTTGGGATTATAACAGTCTATGCAAAAGATTATATTTCTGTTTTTTTACTTTAGTAACTTTGGCATTTATCCCTTTTCTACTTTATTGGAATATGTTGGGGTTTAAATTTTATCAGTAATTTTTGCAGGAGGTAGCAACTTATATGAAAGAGTTCCTTGAGCAAATTTGGTTTAACCTTGCTGCTAATAAGTTAAGAAGCATACTAACAATGTTTGGTATTATTTGGGGAATGTTTTCTATTGTATTGCTTTCAGGAGTTAGTGAAGGTTTACAAGTTGGTAATAATGCAGTTTTTGCTGAACAAGGTACTAATATAGTTGTGGTAATGCCTGGTCGTACTAGTATGCAAGCAGGTGGAATACGTGCTGGCCGCTATATATATCCTGACTTAAAAGATATTAATGCTTTCAAAGAGCGTTCTAAAATCTTTCAAGAGTTTAGTCCAGAACTTTTACGCACAGATGTTGAAGCAAAAAGCAAGTATAACAATAGCGTAATAGAAATAAGTGGTGTATGGCCTATATACCAAAAAATGCGCACTGTTGAATTACAAAAAGGTCGGTTGATTACAGAACAGGATAATAAAGAAGGTCGTCGGGTAGCAATTCTGGGTTACAACATTAGCAAACAGCTTTTTGCTGATCGAGATCCTATTGGAAGTGAAATTGCGTTAAATGGTTTACCTTATCAAGTAATTGGAAGTATGCGTAGAAAAAACAAGAGCAATGGTATTCTACCCGTCATATGATGATGAACGGGTAATTATTCCATTTGAAACTATGCGTAGGGACTTGCCAATTGAAGGAAGTACTGAAAACCTGGTATTTTAAGCTATATTATTCTTTCACCACACCAAGAAGTAATTAAAAAATTAAGCAAATCTTTTAATAATGGAGACTCAAGTATAGGTTCTGAAAGAGGCCCATTAGAAAATGAAATAAGGCAAATTATGGCCCCACAACATAATTTTGACCCACATGACACTGAAGCACTAGCCGTTTGGAATATGGCTGTTGTATCACTTATGTTTACTCGTACTATTGATAAAATGGCAGAGTTTTTTTTATCTGTAAATATAATAACTTTGTTATTAGGGGGTATTGGTGTAATGAATATAATGCTTATTTCTGTAAAAGAACGCACCAAAGAAATAGGCATTCGTCGGGCATTAGGAGCAACTTCTAATAATATTCTTTGGCAATTTTTTATAGAAAGTTTATTTCTAACAATTCCTAGTGGTTTTTTTGGTTTTCTTTGTGCTTTTACTTTGTCTGAAATAGTTAACACCTTACCACTTCCAGATCGTTTTGCTGGATTAATAATCACTTGGCAAACCTCTATCTTCTCATTATTATTTTTAGTATTCATTGGATGTATTGCTGCCCTTTACCCTTCTTATCGGGCTGCAACTATGCAACCTATAGAAGCATTGCGCACAAATACTTAAAAAGCATATGATATTTAAAGATCTATTTTTGCAAGCAATCTATTCATTAATAAGTCATGGAACACATGCTCTAATAAGTATACTAGGTATAGCATGGGGTATTATCACCGTAATCATACTAATGACTTATGGTGATGGGTTAAATAAAGCATTAGATTATTCTATGCATGGAGCTTATACTGATGGCACAGTAATAATGTGGGATGGTCAAACCAGCAAACAAGCTGGTGGAGAACGTGCTGGTCGACGAGTAAAATTAAAAGAAAAAGACGCTTTTGCTATAAAAGAGTTACCTTCTATTAAATATGCTAGTCCTGAATATATTGAAACTTTGCCAATAGCGTTCGGCAATAAATCAATTTTTATGACTGTTCGTGGCGTTTCTCCAGAATATGGTATTATGCGCCAAGAAATACCTGCTCAAGGGCGTTTTATTAATGATGAAGATGTAAAACAACATAAGCGTGTTGTTTTTTTAGGTGCTTTTCTTGCACGTAAACTTTTTCGTAATGGCCCTGCTGTAGGGCAAGAAGTCAAAATTAAAGGGCTTCCCTTTACAGTGATTGGTGTCCTAAAAGTAAAACCTCAAATCGTTACTTATCGTGGCCCGGATAATTACTCTGCTTTTATTCCTTATACAACTGTCAAACAATTATGGCATAGAGAATATATAGAAAACTTAATTATTCAAACAAAAGACACTGAACAACATCAACAAACTTTCCAGCAAGCAATAGGTGTTCTAGCTAATAGACATCGTTTTGAGCCAGATGATGATCGAGCTATTTCTAGAATTGATTCAAAAGAATCCACAGACGCGCTTAATGCTGTTAGTATTGGGTTAAAAGTGGTACTTATTTTTATTGGCACACTTACATTAATTGTTGGTGGTGTAGGAGTAATGAATATTATGTTAGTTTCAGTAGAGGATCGTATCTCTGAAATAGGCATACGCAAAGCATTAGGGGCAACTCGTTGGCAAATATTATTTCAATTTTTATCCGAAGGACTAATAATAACTTTTATTGGAGGTTTGGTTGGCATAGGATGCTCTTATTTTATAGTTAAATATATTGGGTCTTATCCATTTTTGGCTGCTCTTTTAGAAGACGAAACAAAACAAGCTGATATTCAAATGGTAATATCTCCATATGTTGTTATTACTGCTACTATAATACTTATTCTTGTTGGGTTAGTAAGCGGATTTATTCCTGCAAGACGTGCTGCTTCATTAGACCCAATCGAATCTCTTCGCCATGAATAACTAGGAACTTATTTCTTCACTAGATTTAGCAGCCTCTTGGCTTAAATACCCTACCTTTTCCTTATTTATTCCTAACATTACAACAGAAGATAAACCAGATAAAATATAAAAACCCGCTCCTATAAGTAGAGCAATCTTAAACCCAAATAAACTATCAAGTAAAGTTCCTAATAAAAATCCTACTATCCGAAAAACTGAACAAGTTGTATTAAAAGCACCAAAAATTCGCCCTCGAAATTTATCTGCAACTACTTGCTGTAATAAAGTATGTACTGTAATAATAGTACCTATAAGCAGCATTCCAGCTAGTCCAGTAAGAAATAATGCAAAATTAAAAACAGGTATTTGTACTATAATTATATAAAATATTCCAAAAATAGCAGGAAAACTTAAGTAGTAGTTATAAGGTATAGAACTTCCTATTCTCATAAAAATTAAACCACCAATAACGCTACCTATAGCTTGTGAAGTAGCAAGCCAGCCTAATTCAAGTGTGCTACCCTGCCAAACTTCTTTTACAAAAATAACTAATATTAAATAAATTATTCCTTCCGCAATCATACCAGTTGCTGTATTTACAAATATTGCTGATGTGATACGGTCTTTATTCATTAGTTTTAATCCATCTAGCCATTCATCAAAAATAACTTTTACGGCTGACAAATTAAAAGATAGTTTATTTTGAGGTATTTCTTGTTGTGGAGAAAGTTTAATAAAGGAAAGCATTACAGCAGAAATTAAGTAAGTTGAAACATCAAATATTACAACTGTATTTAATCCAGCTTTTAGCATTAAAAACCCACCCAACAAAGGGCCAATTAAGCTAGTAATTGACTCATTGATAATGTCTAAAGAATTAGCCTCAACCAAATCTTCTTTATCAACAATTTCTGGTATTAAAGATTTAAGTGAGGTTATATAAAGTTGAGATACAGTAGCTTCTAAAAAAACAGCTAAAAAAAGTAACCAAAGCCATTTTGTTGAACTAACAATAAGAAGAAGTAACAAACAAACAGCCCTGAGTACATCAGAAAGAACCATTAGTTCTTTACGGTATTTATAGCAACGATCAGTAACTACCCCTGCTAATGAAGCAAATAAAACACCTGGCAATCCTGGAGCAACAAAGGCTATGCTAGTTGCTAAAGCAGAACCGCTTATATCATAGATATAGAAAGGTAGACCAATATCAATAGCCCAATCACCAAGCATTGATACCAATCTACCACTCCATAGCAAAGCGTAATTTCTTTGTCGTAATAACATAAATATCTGCAACTATGCCTAAAACATAATTCTTAAGCCAAGTTGAAACTGTCTTGGTGCAAAAGTATTAAAAAAGCGTGAAGGTGGCAAAACAAAAAATCCGTCTTTTTGTGCTGGTAAATTAAAATTTCCGTTAGAGTCAGGAGGGAAAAAGCGATTTTGCCCACGAACATTAAGACGATTAAATACATTAAAAATTTCAACTGTGGCTTGCAAGTTAATACTTTCCTTGAGCTTAACATTGCGTGTTAGTCTAAAATCAAGATTGGCAAAACCTGGTGCTTTGCCTGCGTTACGGGGAACGCCTGGCGGTCTATCAGCAACTCCCCCATCACCATTATTATTTAAGTCTACACCAGCACGTAGATTATATGGCCGCCCTGATTCTAGATTAAGAATGGTAGAAGCTTCAAAATCTCGTAACAGTACATTTTTACTATAGCTAAGTTGCCAAACACCAGAAAGAACAAACCGGCTACGAGCATCTTGCAAACTTAAAGCGCGTTCTGCTCCTATATTTAGAGGATCTTGTATTTCTTGTAGGTCTGGGAGTAAATCTACACTATTATCTATTGCTTTTGAAAAAGTGTAAGCAGCAAGAAATCCTATTCGGTTAGATAATTTTTTTCTAGCTGTTAAAGTTAGAGAGTGGTAGTAGCTATCAAAAGCTGATTCAAATTGATTGATTTCTCCACGACTAGGGTCAACTCGCCCTGTAATTACGTTTTGTAAAGGATCGTTAGGAACTGGTCGAACAACAGGATTTATGTTACGTACTCCAAAAACTTTAATTCCTCTAACCATTACATATGAGGCAGAAAAAACGGTGTTTTGGTCAAAAAAGTAGTCAAAACCAAAATTAGCTTGCTGTGCATATCCATTACGTAAGTTTTTTTCAAAAACTGTTTCTACTCCAAACTGAGGTTGAAAATTTACACCTGAAGGTAATGTTGAGGTAATTGGAAACCTATTATTAGGTAATGAGTATGGAACTATTGAAAATGGAAAAGGTAATGATAAAAGTTTACGCTCTAAAGGTTGGGTACTAGCAACTGGGCCAATTAATGGAACAGTAAAAAAAAGTCCATAACTACCATGTATATTTAAATTAGGTTTAATATTGTAGGAAAAAGCAATACGCGGACTGATATTCCCATTATTATTGGGGGTTAATTTAACCCGATTAAGATCATAACGTAAACCTACTTTTATTAATAAATTATCTTTTAACTTAATATCATCTTGAAAGAATGTTGAAAAAAGGTTAGCCTCAATTGGTACTAGGTCTTGAGTATTAAAACCCTGTGTATAGCCAAATGGTATTGGCAAATCAACTAAGGGTAAATTGGATGGAAATCCTGGAAACATCCCCGGCAGTGCAGCAGAAGCAAATTGTAAAAAACTACGTTGAATAGGTGTACGTGAAGCAGGATCAAAGGCTTCTAAAGCAGTAAAAAAAGGAAGTCCAGGCATTCCAGCTAAAGCTGCAAAATCTATTGGCTCAAACTGAGCCGCACCTTTTTCTACTATTGGTACGCGACCTTCTCCAGTAATACGTATGTAATCGACTCCAAATTTTATTTGATTACGGCTTTTTTTTAGTGAATCATTATTTACAAAATGATATATGTTTTCTATGCTTGGGTTAGGTAGAATAGTTCCAGAACCGGCTTGTATGCTACCCTCAGGAGTAATTAAAGTTATACCTACAAAATCACCATTAGCAAAAATATCTTGATCTCTACGGCTATAGAGAAAGCGACTTTCATTAACAAGATTTAGTTTTGTATTTATATATGTGTTTCTTATAGCCACAGAATTATCATTTAATAATTGTGTACCTCCTGCGCTTTGTGTGCGGGCCCCAAAAAATGGCAAAAATGCCCCGTCAAAAGAACCACCATAATTATATCGTACATTAAAAATATTATTAGGTGTTAATAGGTAATCAATGCGTCCTAAAAAAGAAGTATTACCAACTCCACTAGGTACAGATCCATTACTTTCTTGGAAGCCTTGACGACGAAAAGCATTTATTACTTGGTCACTTACAGTTACAACAACACCTTGTTTAAGTGAAAGACGTTCAAAAGAAGTAAAGAAAAAGCTTTATCTTTTTAATCGGGCCACTTAGGATAATACCAGCTTGATATTGTTCAAATGGAGTTTTAAATGGCGCAAGAGAATCGCGTGCTGCAATGCTCTCATCCCGAAAGAAGAAAAAACTACTTCCATTAAAACTATTACCACCGCCTTTAGTAATAATATTAACTACTCCACCAACAGCCCGTCCAAATTCCGCTGAATAATTATCTGTAACTATTTGAAACTCTTGTATAGCATCCTGGCTAAATGCTGAACGGGGAATACCAGAACCAAGATCATTATTATCTAAGCCATCAATTGTTATGTTATTAGAGCGAGCAGATTGGCCGTTTACAGAAAAACCAGAGTTAGTAGCAACACCTTGTGGTGGGGTACGATCAATTCTAACCCTAGGTGCTGTAAGTGTTAGATCTAAAAAATTACGTTTGTTTATAGGAAGTGATGTAATAGCTTTAGCATCAACATTTGAGCTACTTTCTGTTTTATTGCTTTCTATTACACCAGCATTAGCACTTACTTCTACTACATCTTCTAATTGCCCAACTTTAAGAGAAATATTACCTACTCCGATTGTCCCTACTTGCAGTAAAACTTCTTGTACATAGCTTTGAAAACCATCAGCTTGAATTCTTATTTCATATTTACCGGGAGTTAATTGCCTAATGGAATAACTACCTTTTTCATCTGTGGCAACCACTCTACTTAAATTAGTTTTTAGGTCTTTAATTGTAACTTCAGCATTACTAATAATATTTTTTTGTTCATCTGTTATAGTGCCAATAAAATCTGCGGAACTTGTACCAGCTTGAGCAAAAATATCTTGATGGCTACCAAAAATTAAAATCGCTAATATAATAGTTACAGACAAAAAGAAAAAACGTACCGATTTTACCATAGAGTTTTTAACTTAGAAACTTAGATATAGAACATTAAGTTTCTGTACTCCCTTCTTGTTAAATATAAATAATTATTTTGGAGTTTGGCAAAAATTACGAAATTTAGTATAGCAACAATTAATATAAAGAAATCTTAATACCGTGATAGTTTTTCATTTTGCATCATATTGAAGCCTATTAAATAAAAAATTTCAAATCCAGAATTTCAATTACGAGCAACTCGAAAGCCTAATTTTTCATTAGTAAAAGTGTCTATTTGAAACAAACGAAATGTTGTAGGATCACTTTCTGATTCTTCATTAATGCCTCGAAAAATCTTAATTTTATTATCTTTCTCTTTATTTGCGGCCTCTATCTTTTGAGCTAAATCTTTAGTAGCATCTGGGTAGGCTTGCAAAGAACTACCTGTCCACTCCGAAAAACCATTTAGTATATCTATATCATATTTAGATTTATTTCGTGCTAAGTATTCCCATTCTTTTTCTAAAAGTAACCTAAAGCTATGACCTGTTTTTTCAGAAAGCCATTCACAATAAGCAGTAGCGTCTTTCCAATTTACTTGTGTTACAGGTTGGTTTATTACATAAGCTGGAGGTTTTTTTTCTTGCCAATACACAGGGGGAGTATGTCCGGTATCTTTAATAAACTCAGCATACTCTTGATTAGTCACCATTTTTTTAGCTACATAAAAAACAGATATTGAGGCTAAATGCTCTGGTTTAGCATAAATATCTTTACCTTTATTTGATCCCATATTAAAAGTATTACTGCTAATAGAAACTAACATAGGGGGATCAACCTTTACTGTATTCTTAACTTCCTCTTTGCCAGTTTTTTGATTAAACACAAAATGATAAATGCTCAATGATATTCCAAGAGCAAAAAATAGGGCTATTAATAGTATTTTATATTTACCAAAAGATTTTTTGTTAGTATCTGCTGTAATTTCTACACTTTTATTAATTTCACCACTACTGGAATTTTTAGAATTTTCTCCAGCCTTGTTTGTTTTCTTTCCTTCATGAGTATTTGAAATAAGTTTATAAGAATTTGTACGATTTTGTTTTAACTCTTTAGTTTGCTTACTACTAGGTTTATCCATCAAATTACTCATATTGGAATTTTTCTGAAGTAAATCATCGAAACTTACACCCATTTCAAAAGCTTCTATTTCACGTCTTAATTCCAAAGCGGTTTGTTGCCTTTTATCAGCAAACTTAGAAAGTCCTTTATGAATAATTTGACTTACTTCATAAGGCAAGTTATTTACTAGTTCATGAGCCATTTTAGCATCATCTAGCATAAAAGAAGTGGTATTACCTGTTATCATCTCAAAAAGTATTAAACTTAACGAGTAAATATCTGTCCGTAAGTCTACCTCTTCTCCCATAGCTTGCTCATAGGACATATACTTAAGCGTGCCTAAAGATCCATCTTTAGAAATATTAACTTCTCCTTCTTCCTTAGAAACAATTTTAGCGATGCCAAAGTCTAGTATTCTAACTATTATTTGGCCGTCAAGCAGTTGCTGAATCATTATATTTTCAGGTTTTAAGTCTCTATGTATAATTCCTTGGATATGTGCTTGGTATAAACCTGCTGCAATTTGTTTAGTGATATCAAGAGCTTCTACATAACCAATAACTTTTTTATTATTTATTAATTCTCTTAAAGTTATACCTTCAATATAATCCATTACAAGATAAGGTACTTTATTATTGATAACCCCAAAATCTGTTATCATAACAATATTTGGGTGTTGAAGTTTGGCTAAGACTTTAGCTTCACGATTAAACCTCACTATTTTATGGATGTCAGCATCTACATCTTGGAATTTTACAACTTTTAAGGCAAAAATCTTTCCTAAATGAATATGGGCAACTTTAAAAACCTCCCCCATTCCACCCTGACCCATTGAAGAAACAACCTTATATTTGTTGTCTATAACTGTTCCAACGCCTACTTTTGTTTCAGAAGGATTCATCGTTTTTTATTAGGTGCAAAAAACCGCTTTTAGGGCAAAAGCACCACCCCCTTTAGTTTGAGAATAATCCAGAAAATAGACTCTCAAACTTATTTTACTATTTTTAACTTACACAATATTATTTATAAATAAAATAATAACTCTAAAGTTGATTTTAACCAAACTAACAGTTCTTTATCGTTATTTCCAGATAGCTTTAATCCTGTATCAAATTCATTAATAGCTTCTTGCCATTCACCTGTAACCAAATAAATACGCCCTGCACAAAAGCGAATATCGGCTAAATTCTTGTCTTCATCCTCTAGGTTTTGATAGTTTTGCAAAAACTCTTCTAAATTTTCAAGTAATTGTGTTTTATACTCTTGGTCTAAATTACTTGCATTTTTCTTTAATATCTGCAAATCCCTATACCTACGTTTTAGGCTACTTGGATTATCTCTATCAGCTAATTCATCTCCTATAAGATAAATTGGAGACTTATTTTTTTTATCAATAGTAGCTAACAAATTACTAAAAGTTTTAGGACATTTACCTTCATATTGTTCTACAGCTAACCTAAATTCAGCAAAAGCTTCTTTGTCAGCATCCTTTTGTGAAAGAGCAATAGCTAAGTTTTCATGTGCTAAGGGATAAAAATTATTATTAAGTTCTATTGCTTGACGATAATTTTTAATAGCTAAATCTATATCTTCTAATTTAAGATCTTGCCCGCTTGTAGCTTGTAAAAGATAGGCATTACCCAAAGTTAGATATGCTTGTGAAAAAGTTTTTTTTTGCTCAATAGCTGCCGTAAGAGATTTTACTGCATTACCATAATCTCTATTAGAAATTTGTAATCGAGCTAAATTATAGTAAGCTAAAGGATAGTTTCCCTTTTTTAATTTAATAGCTTCCTTAAAACTATTTGTGGCAGACTCAACATCGTCCTTAGCTTCATAAATTAAACCTAAATTATTGTAAACTTCTGCATAATTTTTCTGTTGTGCTAAAGCTTTCTTATAATGTTCAATAGCTTCTTCAAAATTGCCTTTGTGTGCTTAGGCTATAGCTAAATTAAAATTTAACTCTGGAGATAAATTTTTACTGAGCGTTAAAGCTTCTGTATATTCTTTTATAGCTTCATCTATTTTGCCTGTGTAGTATATTGCTACAGCCAAATTAGTCTTAGCTTCAATATTTTTAGGGTTTTGTTTTGTTGCTTCTTGATAATAAAAGACTGATTTTTCAAAATTACGAACTCTTAAATGTGCATAACCTAACCCAAGATAAGGAAGTATTGTTTTAGGATTTAGTTCCAAAGCTTTGTTATATAATTTTACAGCTTCTTCTATATCAGAATCCCCTATAATCTCTTTATCTATAATCTTATTAGCTTTTTCCGTAAGCAGTTCCCATTCTGAAAGAGTTCTTTTAATAGGCTTTTTTCCAGACTCATCAATAGATAAATCAATTACATACATAGTAGTTTGTACAGAGGATTCTCCAATTTGTTTTATATTTAATTTTTGTCCATATTCATCTAAGTTAAGACGTGTTAAGGAGTTTACCTTGGTTTTTGTACCTGTAGTAGAATCTAAATTAAGACGTGTTGAGGTACTTATAGAGTCTAAATCTAATCTTGTTTTTTTGGGCTTTAAATCATCTATTTTTAATCTTACTTGTGTAAAAGAATAAGGTGAAATTTCTATTACTAAAATTAATGATAACAATATTTTGGGAAGATAAAAATATGCTTTTTTTATAATAGAATTTATTAAATTTTCATTAACTATTTTCATGTAAAACCCTATACTAATTATGGCATATTAAAAAATTAAAAATAAAGTTTGGCAAATATAGTGCTGCAAGTCAATAAATAAGCTAACAAAAACAAATGGAAAATAAAACTTAATACATCAAAAATATTAGCTTTACGTAAATACTCTAACTTTAATTTATAAACTTAATACATTGTAAACAAAGTACTTAATACTAAATAAACTTTCTTGTTTTTGTCAGCTATTTATCTTAATATGTTAGGTTCACAAGTTTTAAGTTGCAGATGATTACCAACATGTCATAAAATCCAGTACCTAGAAAATTTTCCCATAATTTTATTAAAAATACTTTATTATTTATTTAGTATCTTGCTTTTAAGTCCATTTTGTCCTTAAAAATTTAGGAAATGGATATTGTTTAAAAGTAACCTGTTTAGACCATTTTACAATAATTTAAAATATTTAATACTTTAGCTTAATATAAAATCAGCACTATAAACTATCTAAACTACTCTAAAATTAATAGTTGTTTGTGTCTAAGGTCTTGGTGTGCATTAATTTATACATTTCAAATTTATTTTTATGCCTAATTATTATATAGAGTTAAGAAAAATAACTCTTATCTCTTAATTTTAAATTTCCAGTTAAGGTGGTCTTAATCAAATATATGTATTCAACTTTAGTTGACCTTTTAAGGATGCGAACACAAGAAAATCCAGAGAAAAAAATTTATACATTTTTAGGAGAAAACGATCTAGAACAAGACTATTTTACTTATGGCAAGCTTGATAGTGTTGCTCGCGCTATTGCCGCAGAATTACAGAAATTTCATCTAGAAGGTGAACGAGCATTATTGTTATACCAACCTGGTTTGGACTTTATCGCTGCTTTTTTTGGCTGTTTATATGCTGGCGTTATAGCAGTTCCATGTTATCCACCGCATCCAGCACGAATGAGCCGGAATCTGCCAAAATTACTATCAATTATTCAAGATGCTCAACCTGCAATAGCTCTTACTACCTCACAAATTGCTAAGGCTATTAAACCTGCTCTTTCTGAAAATGAAGTTCTTTCAGAAATACTTTGGTTATCTACCAACCAAATAAACCCTAAAATGGCTGAAGAATGGCAATTGCCCAATATTGATATTAATACCCTCTCTTTTTTGCAGTATACCTCTGGCTCAACATCAACACCTAAAGGTGTAATGGTTAGTCATGGTAATTTACTCAATAATGAAGCCTTAATCCAAACAGCTTTTAGGCAAACAAAAAAGTCTATAGGGGTTGGATGGCTTCCCTTTTATCATGATATGGGTCTAATAGGTAATATTATTCAGCCTATTTATACAGGATACCCATTTATATTTATTTCTCCATTAGATTTTGTACAACAGCCTTTTCGCTGGCTAAAAGCTATTTCAAATTATCGTGCATCTGTAAGTGGTGGGCCTAATTTTGCTTATGATTATTGCTGTAGAAAATTATCCATAGAGCAAATATCCCAACTTGACTTAACCTGTTGGGAAGTAGCCTTTAATGGTGCTGAACCTGTCAGATTAGAAATATTAGAAGCCTTTTATCAAACTTTTAAGAGTTGCGGGTTTCGCCGTGAGGTTTTTTTTCCATGTTATGGACTAGCAGAAGCAACATTATTTGTTACAGGTGGATATATTAATCATATTTGTTGTGTTGATAGAGTAAAACTAAGGCAAGGTTACGTAGTAGAAGTTGATAGCCAAGATAAAAATCACCAATATTTAGTTAGTTCTGGTCAATGCACTTCTCAACAACAAGTAATTATTGTTAACCCAGATACAAAACTACAACTTCAAGACTTACAGATTGGTGAAATTTGGGTAAAAGGTGACAGTGTTGCTCAAGGTTATTGGAATAAAGCTGAGCAAAATATACAAACCTTCCAGGCTTTTACTTCTGACACAAATATGGGGCCTTTTCTTCGTACAGGTGATTTAGGTTTTACAAAAAATGGAGAACTTTTCATTACAGGTCGTCTTAAAGATTTAATTATTGTTGGCGGCCAAAACCATTATCCACAAGATATTGAATGGACAGTTGAAAATAGCCACCCTTCCATTCGTCCTGGGTTTTGTGCTGCTATAGCTATTGAGCATAATGGTGAAGAAAAACTTATAGTAATGGCAGAAATTGAACGTCGCTTTGAACGTGATAGCCAAAAATCAGAAACACTTAAAGAAATTTTATTACTACGTGAAGAAGCTGCTGATCCTATTGGAGACCCAAAATCCCCTCAACCCTTTTCAGGACATGATGTAATTAGTAAAATTCAGAAACTAATCTCAGAAAACCATGATCTGCCTGTTTATGCAATATTATTACTTAAAGCTGGATCTATTCTAAAAACTTCTAGTGGTAAAATTCAGCGTCATGCTTGTCGAGAAGGTTTTTTAAACAATAAACTAGAAATATTGTGGAGCGAATATTTCTAAAAATCCTGTTTTAAAGATCAAAATAAATAAAAATTATCCATAGTTTATAAAATTTATAATAAAGTTCTTAGATAAAATTTTAGTTATTAGCTAATAACCCAGTAATTAAATTACGTAAATATTCTATTTTATAATCAATGCTAAGTATTATTAATAGTATTTCTAGAATGCAATCAATAAGCATTTATAAGCATTTGTATTGCTAATTTTCTTGATTTTGATAATTAGCATTCTTGAAAGGTAAAAACATGCAAAATAATGATAAAAATGCCCCTTTATTAACAGATTCTTTTGTTGATAAAGATTCTCATTTTATAACTTCTCAAGAAATTCAGCAGTGGCTTATAGAACGATTATCAATACTCTTAAAAACATCTCAAAAAGAAATTAATATACGTGAGCCATTTCTAAACTATGGTTTAGGCTCACGTGAGGCACTAAGTCTATCTGGTGAATTAGAACAATGGCTTAAGCGTAAACTTTCTCCCACCTTGCTTTGGGATTACCCTACTATAGAAAACCTCTCTTATAATCTTGCAAATGAAAAGGTAAAAGAATTTGAAGTTCTAAGTAATAAAAAAAATAACTATGAGCCTATTGCAATTGTTGGAATGGGATGCCGCTTTCCTGGAGCTAAAAATATAAAGGATTATTGGGAGCTTTTACAAAATGGTATAAATGCAATCAAGGAAATTCCTTCCAATAGATGGAAAATTGATAAATTTTATGATCCAGATCCAAACTCTCCTGGAAAAATGAATACTCGTTGGGGTGGATTTCTTGAAGATATAGATTTATTTGATTATAGCTACTTTAGTATTTCCTTACGTGAAGCAGCTAATATGGATCCCCAGCAAAGGCTTTTATTAGAAGTTGCTATTGAAGCGTTAGAAGATGCTGGACAAGATTTAGAATCATTAACAGGTTCACAAACAGGGGTTTTTATTGGTATTTCCAGTAATGACTATGCTAGAACACAACTAAGTGATCCTACTCTTATAAATGTTTATGCTGCTACAGGCAATGCTATGAGTATTGCGGCTA
This sequence comes from Blastocatellia bacterium, assembly GCA_016713405.1. NCBI lineage: Bacteria > Pseudomonadati > Acidobacteriota > Blastocatellia > Blastocatellia bacterium. Next base: position 725,809 of record JADJPF010000001.1, on the reverse strand, counting down.
ATAGAATTTCTTATTTCTTAGATCTTCATGGCCCAAGTATTTCAATTGATACAGCTTGTTCCTCTTCGCTAGTTGCAGTAAGTTTGGCTTGCCAAAATATTTGGGAAGGTAAAACCCCTTTAGCAATTGCTGGGGGTGTTAATTTAATTTTATCTCCAGATATCACCATAAATTTTTCTAAAGCTGGCGTGATGTCACCTGATGGACAATGCAAAGCTTTTGACTCAAAAGCAAATGGTTTTGTTCGTGGTGAAGGAGTTGGAGTAATAATTCTTAAGCCTCTCTCTAAAGCTATTTTAGATAATGATTTAATATATGCAGTTATTCTTGGAGCTAGCATTAATCAAGATGGTCGTAGTAATGGCTTAATGGCTCCAAATCGACAAGCACAAGAATTGGTACTAAAACAAGCTTACCAGTCCGCAAATATATTACCTGGACAAGTTCAATACATTGAAACTCATGGAACAGGCACATTTCTTGGTGATCAAATAGAAGCAAAAGCCCTTGGTAGTGTGTTAGCAAACAATCGTCCACCAAACCAACTATGTTTAATTGGTTCGGTTAAAACCAATATTGGACATTTAGAATCAGCGGCTGGTATAGCAGGGCTTATCAAAACATCTCTTTCACTTAAACACAAAAAAATCCCCCCTAGCCTTAATTTTGAAACTCCAAACCCTCATATTCCTTTTCATGACCTTTTATTAAAAGTACAAACAGAGTTGATTGATTGGCCTAAAGAAGAAAACCTTGCTATTGCTGGAATTAGCTCATTTGGTTTTGGAGGAACAAATTGCCATGTTGTTTTGCAAGAGTCACCTATATTGCCTAGAAATGAAAGCTTTACTAGTAACCAAACACAAATATTAACAATATCTGCCCATAACCCAAAAGCAGTTAAAGATTTAGCTAGACAATACAAAAATATGCTTACGCATACAAGCGATAGTATATATGATATTTGTTATAGTAGTGCTGTAAGACGTAGCCATCGTAGTCATCGTGTTGTTGTAGTTGGCACTTCCATAGAAGCAATAAGAGCAGAGCTAGAAATTTTCCTTAAAGGTGAAAATTCTGATTTTGTTTTTAGTGGTGTTGAAAATCTAAATCTAAAATATAAACTTGTGTTTGTTTTTTCTGGACAAGGTTCACAATGGATAGGAATGGGAAAACAACTCTTAAAACAAGAAGCTGTTTTTCGTTCGCTAATTGAGCGATGTGATAAAGAAATTAGCAAATATTTTGCTTGGTCATTATTAACACAATTAAATGAACCACAAGCCAAACTTGAAGATATAGAAATTATTCAACCAACTATTTTTTCTATCCAAATAGCATTAGCTGGATTATGGCATTCCTGGGGTATTACTCCTAGCGCAATTGTTGGTCATAGCATGGGTGAAGTTGCAGCAGCATATGTTGCAGGAGCTTTAAGTTTTGCTGATGCTGTAAAAGTAATTTGTTTGCGTAGTAAATTATTGAAGCAAGCAAGTGGTAAAGGGTCAATGGCTTCTGTAGAGCTTTCACATACGCAAGCAACTAAAGCTATAGAAAGTTACAAAGGTAAACTTTACATTAGTTCTAGTAACAGTATTAAATCTACTGTTATTGGTGGGGATACTGATGCCTTAAAAGAGCTAATTGAAAGCTTACAAAACCAAGATATTTACTGTCGTTTTATCAAAGTAGATGTTGCTTCTCATACTCCACAAATGGATCCTTTACGCACACACCTAGTAGAAGAGTTAAAAACTATCCGCCCACGTCCCGCTACAATACCTATATATTCCTCTGTCACTGGCAAACTTTCTTACACTACTAAATTTAATGCTGAATATTGGGGACGTAATCTTCGAGAACCTGTACTTTTTTCTGATGCAATTAATTGTCTAGCACAAGATAATTATAATATATTTATAGAAATAAGTCCTCATGCAATTTTACTAAGTAGTATCCAACAGAATTTCCAACATTTGTCAAAAGAAGTTTATCTCTTTTCTTCTATGCGACGTGAAGAAAATGAGTCCATTACAATGTTATCAACTTTAGCAAAGTTTTATACTATTGGTTATCCAATTGATTGGAAGAAACTTTACCCTACTGGAAAACTAGTAAAATTACCTCTATACCCTTGGCAAAATGAAAGATGTTGGTTAGAAACTAAAAAAACAAAATATTTAGAAAGACAATTTTTTCAACAAACATCTAGTTATCACCCATTATTAGGCCAAAGATTAAAATCCTCTCAACCTTTCTGGGAAAATACACTAAATAATATATCTTATTTATCTGACCATTGTATTGAAGGAGAAGTTGTTTTACCTGCGGCAGCTTACATAGAAATGTGCTTAAAAGCCGCTTCTCAAATAGCTAGCGACTTTAAGCTTACTGAAATTACTTTACATAAAACTTTACTTTTGTCTTTAGAAGCAAATATTTTGCTAGAAACCATTTGCTCTTCTAATGCAAATGGTGAAAAAACTTTTCAGATTTTTAGCTGTAATACTAAAGAAAACGATGAAAAAGAAGAGTGGATTTTGCACTTAAGTTGTAAGGTAAGCTCTAAGAACTTAACAACAAAGAAAAGTTTAGCCCAAATCAAGAAAGAAGAAATTTTAGAACAGTGCCAACTTAACATAAGTGGTAAAGAATATTATGAAAAATTACAAAACTATGGGCTAGACTACGGTCTTTCATTTCAAGCAATAAATCAAATTTGGAAGGGAAAATCCCAAGCTTTTGTTGAAATAGACCTACCTTCTAATTTAGATAGCACTTCATATATTTTCCATCCATCACTGCTAGATGCTTGTTTCCAAAGTCTTGGAGCTACAATTATTGACCAAGAAATCAATAATAATACAAAAGCTTTTGTACCTATTTCAGTTAAAGAAATAAAGCTTCTAGGAGAAATTGGAAGAAAATTATGGGCGCATCTTACTTAGATAGTGATCTATCTTTAGAGTCACTGTCCATAAAAGGTAATATTGATTTATACAATGATGATGGTTCTTTGGTTGCACAAATATCTGGTTTATCCCTACAAGCTTTGCAAAAAGAAGATCTTAGCGAATTATCATTAGCTAATTCAGCATATGAAATAGAATGGAAAAATGTTCCTAAAATATTAGAAAATAATATAGAAAACATTAAAGGAAAGTGGTTAATTTTTGTTGATAAAGCTGGTTTAGGTGACAATCTATCAGAGTTATTAAAGTCTCAAGACCAAGAAGTAATTTTAATTTCAAAAGCACAAAAATCTTGTCAAAAAAGTTCCAATGAATGGGAATTGTCTCCAACTGATAGCGAAACAATTAATTATATTTTAAGTTCTTCAAATAATTCATCAACTACAATACAAGCTATCATTTATTTGTGGTGTCTTGATCTAAGCTCATTACCACTAAATACTTCAGATCTTCAACAGATTCAACAAATTAATTGTGAAGTTGTCTTATACTTAATTCAAGCAATAGCCAAAGAAAAGTGGCTTTTATCACCTCGTTTATGGTTAGTTACTTCTGGTACACAACCAATTCTAAAAAACTACCCAATTAATATTTCTCAATCGCCCATATGGGGATTAGGTAAAACTATTGCACAGGAATTTCCAGCTTACTGGGGAGGATTAGTAGATTTAGACCCTATAGACACAAAAAATTCCCTAGATATGTTTTTAGAGGAAATCTATCAACCTAATAAAGAGACTCAGATTGCCTTATATTCAAATAAACGCTACGTAGCAAGACTTGTACGTAAGCAAGTAACTAGTAAACAATCATTGTTGTTAAGAAAAGATTCAACTTACTTAATTACTGGGGGTTTAGGTGATATTGGGTTAGTAGTTGCTCGTTGGATGGTTTCTCAAGGTGCATCTCGCCTGATCTTATTAGGTCGTACTAAATTACCAGAGCGTAAAGAATGGAAAAATATTCAAGGATCTAATCAATTAAAGAAACAAATTGCTGCTATAAAAGAAATGGAAGCAGAAGGTGCTAAAGTTGACATTGTTAGCTTAGATATTTCTGATGAAGTTGCTCTTAAAACTTTTTTTGAAGACTACCAAGCAGAAGAATGGCCGCCCATAAAGGGAGTCATACACGCAGCAGGTATATTAAAAGATAAAACTTTATCAAGTATGCAAGTAGATGAGCTAAAAGCCGTTGCTCTACCAAAAATTTGGGGCAGTTGGTTACTACATTGTTTGCTAAAAAATAATAATTTAGACTTTTTTGTTCTATTTTCTTCGGTTTCTTCCCTTTTAGGTTCTGCTGGACAAGCTAACTATGCTGCGGCTAATTCATTTCTAGATTCACTTTCACATTATCGACAATCAGAAAACCTGCCTGCATTAAGTATTAATTGGGGGCATTGGTCAGAAGTTGGTCTTGCTGCTAGACCTGGCCGAGGTGCTAGATTAACTTTGCGTGGAATGAATAGCATCAATCCAACTCAAGCAATGACTATACTTAAACAATTACTTTCATTTGATTTGCCCCAAATTAGTATTATGCCTATAAATTGGCTACAATGGAGAGAAGCCTATCCTGAAACAGAACACCTTCCTTTTTTCTCTGAAATTACCTTTAGTAGAAATGATAGTTCTACACAACAAGTAAATACTATTAATCTAAAACAACAGATATTAGCTAGTAATTCAAATGAGCAGGTAGAAATATTAGTAAATTTTTTGCGTGAACAAGTAGCAAAAGTGGTAGGTCTTGCGCCAACACGCATAGACGTTGAAAAATCCATTACTGATATGGGTATTGACTCGCTAGTTGCTTTAGAGCTAAAAAACCGGTTAGAACATAATCTAACTATTAATATTCCTATAGTAAAATTGCTTCAAGGTAACAATATTAACAATTTAGCTATAGATTTGCTTAGAAAAATATTAGCCTACCCAAACCTAAATACAAAAACTACCCAACCAAGTTTCTATAAAGCAACAAAATCAGAAAACCAGCTACTAGAACTTTCTCATAATCAAAAAGCTCTTTGGTTTTTGCAAGAACTTGCTCCAGAAACTACAGCACATAATGTTTACTTTGCTGTAGCAATAAATTCTAATCTAGATGTAACCTTGTTAAATAAATCACTTCAAGCACTTGTTGACCGACATGATTCTTTAAGAACAGCTTATAAATTAGAATCAGAAAAACCTATTAGGCAAGTATCTTTACATAAAGTAAGTTTTGATAATATCGATGCTAAAACCTGGTCAGAAGAGTATCTTAACCAACAAATAGCAATAAAAGCCCTTACCCCATTTAATTTGGAACAAGGGCCACTAATGAAGGCTTATTTATTTAGTCTTAATGAAAGAAAACACATACTTTTACTTAATTTCCACCATATCACAATTGATTTTTGGTCACTTAATATATTTGCTGATGAGTTAGGTTTTCTTTACTCAAACTCTGCAAATTCAACATTGCTAGAACCTGTTGCACAATATAGTGATTATGTACGGTGGCAAAACAATTTGTTGGATAGTCCAAGAGGTAATGAGTTATGGCAATATTGGCAAAAAACCTTACAGGGCGATCTAGCTGTATTAAATCTACCTACCGATCGACCTAGACCACTTATCCAAACTCATAATGGTTCATCTTATGCAAGTAAGATTGAAGCTCAATTAACCCAAAAACTTAAAATTATTGCAAATACTAGAAAAACTACTTTATACACAGTGCTATTAAGTATTTTTGAGATATTACTTTTTCGCTACAGTGGACAAGAAGATATTATTATCGGCTCTCCAATGGCTGGCCGTACTCAAGAAGAATTTACGGGTACTATTGGCTATTTTATTAATCCTGTACCTTTACGTGCAAATTTTTCTAATAATCCTATTTATCAAGACTTTCTCTTACAAACAAGAGAAGTTGTTTTAAGTGCTTTAGAAAACCAAGATTTTCCTACAGCCTTAATTGCTGATCGTCTTCACCTAAATTGGAATGCTGGTCGCCCACCACTTTTTCAAACTATGTTTATTCTTCAACAACCACATAGATTAGTAGAGACTGCTCCCTTTGTTTTAGGTGAAGCAGGGGCGCATATGAAGATTGGTGAATTACTTGTAGAGTCTTACCCCTTAGAACAAAGAGCCACCCCTTTTGATATTCTCTTAATGGCTGTAGAACACAATGGAGAGTTATTAACCTCCTGGCAATACAATAGCGATTTGTTTGATAAATCAACCATTATTAAAATGGCAAAACATTTTTCTGTTTTGCTAGAAAGCATAATCCTAAATCCTTTAGAACATATTTCTTTTCTTTCTCTACTAACAGAAGTAGAAAAACAAGAAATCCTCTTAAAATACAGCGGAGCCGAAAAACAAGCATCTACAGGCTGTTTACATACTCTTTTTGAACAACAAGTTCTTAAAACTCCTCAAGCAATAGCAATAATTTTTGAAAATAAACCGCTTACTTATAACGAGCTAAATCTTCGTGCTAATCAGCTTGCACATTATTTGATTAAATTAGAAGTATCACCTGAAACACTAGTAGGAATATCTATTGAACGTTCATTTGAAATGATAATTAGTTTATTAGCCGTCCTTAAGGCAGGTGGAGCTTACTTACCACTAGATCCTAATTATCCTAAAGACCGTGTTTCTTTTATGGTGCAAGATGCACAAATAAAAATTATCTTAACTAAACAAAATTTAACATCAATATTACCTAAGCAAGTTAAACTAATTTGTTTAGACTCAGATCTAACATTAATATCAAAAGAAAGTGAAGAAAACCCTAATTTAAGCATTCTTCCAACTAATCTTGCTTATGTTATTTATACTTCAGGTTCTACAGGTAATCCTAAAGGGATTTTAATAGAGCATTTTTCTGTAGTAAATTACATTACACAAGCAATAAAGCAATTTGAACTAACTTCAAGTGATCAAGTTCTACAATTTGCTTCAATTAATTTTGACACAAGTGCAGAAGAAATTTATCCAACTCTAGTGTCTGGAGCTACTTTAGTTTTACGTAATGATGAAATGATTGTGTCTGTTGCAAACTTTCTAGAAAAATGTTTGCAATGGAATATTTCCGTTTTAGATTTGCCTACAGCCTTTTGGCATGAAATGGTTTTAGCTATTAAAGAGGAAAATTTATTATTACCTTCAACTTTGCGCTTAGTGATTATTGGAGGTGAAAAAGCATTAGCAGAACGTTTAGTAGATTGGCAACAATATTGTAAAATCCGCTTGCTTAATACCTATGGGCCTACAGAAGCAACTATTGCTGTTAGCTGTTGTGAGCTTAACTTAACTCAAAGCTATAAAGCACAGAATTTACCAATAGGTTATGCTATTGAAGGTACTAAAATTTATATTTTAGATAAATACCTTCAACCTTTACCCACAGGTGTAGTAGGAGAATTATTTATAGGTGGCAATTCTCTTAGTAGAGGTTATTTAGCAAATCCTGAGTTGACTGCTGAAAAATTTATCCAAAACCCATTAGAACCTGGTTCGCGCCTTTATCGAACTGGAGATTTAGCACGTTTCTTGACAGATGGGAATATTGAGTATATCGGACGTAATGATAATCAAGTAAAGATTCGTGGCTATCGTGTTGAATTAGGTGAAATAGAGTCAGCAATATTAAAATATCCAACAGTCCGCGAAACTGTTGTTGTAACTAAACAAGATAAAACTCTCCGTCTAATTGCTTATGTTGTTACAGCTACAGAGAAAAAACCCCTAGCATCTGAATTACAAAACTTTCTTAAAGAAATCTTGCCAGATTATATGATTCCAACAGCATTTATATACTTGGATTCTTTACCATTAACGCCTAATCATAAAATAGATTACCGCGCACTCCCAACGATAGACTTTTATAACCTTGAGTTAGAAGGAGATTATCTTGCTCCAAGAACAGTTACTGAAGAATTAGTAGCAGGTATATGGATAGAATTGCTTAATATAAAACAAGTAAGCATAAACAAAAGTTTTTTTGAATTAGGAGGGCATTCACTGCTTGCAACACAATTGATTTCAAGGTTAAGAAGTAATTTTGCGGTTGAATTGCCTTTGCGTAGCCTATTTGAAGCTCCTACAATCGCAAATCTAGCAGCAAGGATTGATGAAGCAAATCAAACAAAGCAAAATATTAAAATACCTTCTATTTCACCTGTCCCACGAAATGTAAATTTACCCCTCTCATTTTCTCAAGAACGCCTTTGGTTTCTTGAACAATTAGAGCTTGAAACGCCTCATTACAACATCCCTCTTGCATTAAAGATACAAGGTAATTTGAATATTAAAGCCCTAGAAATTAGCCTTAATGCGCTAATAAAAAGGCATGAAGCTTTGCGTACATCTATCAATGTAATAAATGGCATTCCACATCAATTAATTTTAGAAAATAATGTATTAACTATTAATGAAGTTGACTTAACTAGCCTTTCTATTAAAGAGCAAGAAGAAAAACAAGCAGAATTACTTCTAAATGAGTCTCGATATTGTTTTAACCTATCCGTTTTACCATTATTAAGAATTACACCTGTTCAACTAAACCATCAAGAATATGTGTTGTTAACTGTAATGCACCACATCATTAGTGCTGCTTGGTCTGTACGCATTTTGATAAAAGAAATGCTTGTTCTTTACAAAAATTACTCCCAATCTATAGAACAAATATTAGAAATACTCCCAAAACTGCCAATACAATACGCAGATTATGCCTATTAGCAACGACAATGGATGCAAGAAGAAGTTTTTGAAAAACAACTTGCTTATTGGAAAGAAAAGCTAGCTGGTAAACTATCCCCCTTACAACTACCTATAGATAAACCTCGTCCACCTATCCAGACTTTTGCTGGTAGAAGATTTCTTAAAGTATTACCTAGTAAGTTATTAAAAGAAATACAACAGCTATCAAGAAACAATTCTGCAACTTTGTTTATGACATTGTTGGCTGCTTTTCAAACTCTTCTTTATCGATACAGTGGAAGTGAAGATATTTTGGTTGGTAGTCCTATTGCTAACCGTAATCATCCTGACATAGAAAACCTTATTGGTGTTTTTATTAACACTTTGGTTATGCGTTCTGATTTATCTTCTAATCCTACTTTTGAGCAACTTCTTGCTAGAGTTAAAGATGTCACTCTAGGTGCTTATTCTAATCAAGATATTCCCTTTTGAAGCTCTAGTTGAAAAGCTTCAACCTGAGCGCGATTTAAGTCATAGCCCTTTTTTTCCAAGTCATGCTTATTCTTCAAAATGCTTTTGTTCCTAAAATAGAGTTAGAGGATATAACCCTTTCCTCATTGGTTGTTGACAATAAAACTGCCAAATTTGATTTAACTCTTGAAGCTTATGAAAATGATTCTGGTTTGTTTACTATTTTTGAATACAACACAGATTTATTTTATCATTCTACTATAGTAAGAATGGCAGATAATTTCTTAACGCTACTAGAATCAATAGTTAATAATCCAAAAGAACATATCTCTAAATTATCTCTTATCTCTCAAGCAGAAAAAGAAAAATTACTCTACACTTGGAATAATACTTATTGTGATTATGATAGGGAAATAACTATTCATCAACTCTTTGAACATCAAGTAACTAAATCCCCTTCTTCTACTGCTATTATCTTTGAAGATAAAGAGTTAAGTTACAAAGAGTTAAATGAGAAAGCTAACCAACTAGCTCATTTCTTACGTAAACTAGGAGTGACAGCAGATTCTAGGGTAGGTTTATTAATAGAACGCTCTAGCGAAATGATGATTGCTCTTCTTGCTATTCTTAAAGCAGGTGCGGCTTATGTTCCTTTGGATTCTTCTTATCCTAAAGATAGAATCTCTTATATGATTGATGATGCTCAGCTTAGCGTGCTTATCACTCAAAATAGTTTGTCTTCTCTTGCTTCTTTATACATTGGAAATACTGTTTTTATTGATAATGATTGGAAGGATATAGAAAAAGAAAGCACATCAAATCTAGTAAATATTAACACTAGCGAAAACTTAGCATATATTATTTATACATCAGGCTCTACAGGTAAGCCTAAAGGAGTTATGATTTCCCACCGTAATGTTATTAATTTCTTTGTTGGTATGGAACAAAGAATTGGTAAATATTCGGATGGTGTTTGGTTAGCTGTTACTAGTATTTCCTTTGATATCTCTGTCCTTGAACTCTTTTGGACTCTATCCCGTGGCTTTAAAGTTGTTATTCAATCTGATAGCAGAGGTGTTGTTAGTTCAACTTTATCAGAAGCAGACTATTCAATAACAGAACAAATAAAGAGACATAAAGTAAGTCATTTACAATGTACACCATCATTAGCAAGAGTATTAACAACAGAAGAAGAAGCAAAAGAAGCAATAAAAGAGTTAAAAATGATGATGGTAGGAGGAGAAGCATTAACAACAAGCCTAGCAAAAGAATTGATAAATGTAATAAAAGGTGAGTTACATAATATGTATGGGCCAACAGAAACAACCATTTGGTCATCCACAATAAAGTAGAGGCTAACGATAGAGTATTAAATACAGTAACAATAGGAAAACCAATAGCAAACACACAAATTTACATAGTAAATGAAGCATTAGAATTAGTGCCAGTAGGAGTAGCAGGAGAGCTATTAATAGCAGGAGAAGGAGTAGTAAAAGGATATTTCCAACGCCTGAGCTTACATCAGAAAAGTTTATTGCAAATCCTTTTAGCAAATCTCAAACAGATAAGTTATATAGAACAGGAGATTTAGCACGTTGGTTAGATGATGGTACTATAGAATTTCTTGGTAGGCTTGACCATCAAGTTAAAATTCGTGGTTTTCGTATTGAACTTGGTGAAATTGAAACCTTACTGCTCCAACATCCAGAAGTATCACAAGCAGTTGTAATAGCAAGGGAAGATAAAAGAGATGAAAAGAAACTAGTAGCATACCTTGTAACTAAAAACTCTGATGAAACATTACCTTCAACATCAGAAATACAAACATACATTAGACAGCAATTGCCAGAATATATGGTTCCATCAGCAGTTGTTTATTTACAATCCATGCCTCTAACACCTAATGCTAAAGTTGACCGTAAGGCTTTACCTGCTCCTGAATATTCTCAAAATAATCAAAACTATGTAGCTCCTTCTACTCCAATCCAAGTTGCTTTAGTTAATATCTGGTCAGAATTATTAAATATAGAAAACGTAAGTATTAAAGATAACTTCTTTGAATTAGGTGGTCATTCCCTACTGGCTATGCAATTAAATACAAAGATAAGAAATGTGTTTAATGTAGATTTAATTTTAAGATCGCTCTTTGATAACTCAACAATTGAATCGTTATCAAATTTAATAGATTTGGAAATCAAAAAAGGTAATAAACTAGAAATATTTATATCTAAAATATCAAGAAACCAAGACATACCTTTATCATTTACTCAAGAAAGATTATGGTTTTTAAGCCAGTTTGAGCCAGATAATGCTGCTTATAATGAGCGTTTAGCAATAGAAATAAAAGGCTCACTAAACTTTTTAGCATTAGAGGAAAGCTTAAACCAAATAATTGAAAGACATGAAGCTTTAAGAACAAATTTTGCTTTTGTTAATGGTAATCCTGTCCAAATTATTGCTAAAAAGCGTGTTTTGGAACTTTCCCAAATAAGTTTAGAAAATATTGATAATGCTAATTTTGAAGCTGAAATTGAAAAACTTTTTATTAAAGAAGGTCAAAAACTTTTTAATTTATCAGAAGACTTATTATTTAGAACTACTTTGATAAAAATAAATGAGCAATACCACGTATTGCTATTTATATTTTCACATATAGTATGGGATGGATGGTCATTTGGAGTATTTGTAAGAGAAATAGCAACACTTTATCAATCATATACACAAAATAAAACTCCAGAACTCGCAAAACTGCCAATACAATACGCAGATTATGCCTATTGGCAACGACAATGGATGCAAGGTGAAGTTTTTGAAAAACAACTTGCTTATTGGAAAGAAAAGCTAGCTGGTAAACTATCCTTCTTACAACTACCTATAGATAAACCTCGTCCACCTATCCAGACTTTTGCTGGTAGAAGATTTCTTAAAGTATTACCTAGTAAGTTATTAAAAGAAATACAACAGCTATCAAGAAACAATTCTGCAACTTTGTTTATGACATTGTTGGCTGCTTTTCAAACTCTTCTTTATCGATATAGTGGAAGTGAAGATATTTTGGTTGGTAGTCCTATTGCTAACCGTAATCATCCTGACATAGAAAACCTTATTGGTGTTTTTATTAACACTTTGGTTATGCGTTCTGATTTATCTTCTAATCCTACTTTTGAGCAACTTCTTGCTAGAGTTAAAGATGTCACTCTAGGTGCTTATTCTAATCAAGATATTCCTTTTGAAGCTCTAGTTGAAAAGCTTCAACCTGAGCGCAATTTAAGTCGTAGCACTTTTTCCAAGTCATGCTTATTCTTCAAAATGCTTTTGTTCCTAAAATAGAGTTAGAGGATATAACCCTTTCCTCATTGGTTGTTGACAATAAAACTGCCAAATTTGATTTAACTCTTGAAGCTTATGAAAATGATTCTGGTTTGTTTACTATTTTTGAATACAACACAGATTTATTTTATCATTCTACTATAGTAAGAATGGCAGATAATTTCTTAACGCTATTAGAATCAATAGTTAATAATCCAAAAGAACATATATCTAAATTATCTCTTATCTCTCAAGCAGAAAAAGAAGAATTACTCTACACTTGGAATAATACTTATTGTGATTATGATAGGGAAATAACTATTCATCAACTCTTTGAGCATCAAGTAACTAAATCCCCTTCTTCTACTGCTATTGTCTTTGAAAACAATGAATTAAGTTATAAAGAGTTAAATGAGAAAGCTAACCAACTAGCTCATTTCTTACGTAAGCTAGGAGTGATAGCAGATTCTAGGGTAGGTTTACTAATAGAACGCTCTAGCGAAATGATGATTGCTCTTCTTGCTATTCTTAAAGCAGGTGCGGCTTATGTTCCTTTGGATTCTTCTTATCCTAAAGATAGAATCTCTTATATGATTGATGATGCTCAGCTTAGCGTGCTTATCACTCAAAATAGTTTGTCTTCTCTTGCTTCTTTATACATTGGAAATACTGTTTTTATTGATAATGATTGGAAGGATATAGAAAAGAAAGCACATCAAATCTAGTAAATATTAACACTAGCAAAAACTTAGCATATATTATTTATACATCAGGTTCTACAGGTAAGCCTAAAGGAGTAATGATTTCCCACCGTAATGTTATTAATTTCTTTGTTGGTATGGAGCAAAGAATTGGTAAATATTCGGACGGTGTTTGGTTAGCTGTTACTAGTATTTCCTTTGATATCTCTGTCCTTGAACTCTTTTGGACTCTATCCCGTGGCTTTAAAGTTGTTATTCAATCTGATAGCAGAGGTGTTGTTAGTTCAACTTTATCAGAAGCAGACTATTCAATAACAGAACAAATAAAAAGACATAAAGTAAGTCATTTACAATGTACACCATCATTAGCAAGAGTATTAACAACAGAAGAAGAAGCAAAAGAAGCAATAAAAGAACTAAAAATGATGATGGTAGGAGGAGAAGCATTAACAACAAGCCTAGCAAAAGAATTGATAAATGTAATAAAAGGTGAGTTACATAATATGTATAGCCAACAGAAACAACCATTTGGTCATCCACACATAAAGTAGAGGCTAACGATAGAGTATTAAATACAGTAACAATAGGAAAACCAATAGCCAACACACAAATTTACATAGTAAATGAAGCACTAGAATTAGTGCCAGTAGGAGTAGCAGGAGAGCTATTAATAGCAGGAGAAGGAGTAGTAAAAGGATATTTCCAACGCCCTGAGCTTACATCAGAAAAGTTTATTGCAAATCCTTTTAGCAAATCTCAAACAGACAAGTTATATAGAACAGGAGATTTAGCACGTTGGTTAGATGATGGTACTATAGAATTTCTTGGTAGGCTTGACCATCAAGTTAAAATTCGTGGTTTTCGTATTGAACTTGGTGAAATTGAGTCTACCTTAGAACAACATCTGGCAGTCAAAGAAGTTGTAGTTATAGCAAAAGAACATGAGCTAGGAGATAAACAACTTGTAGCCTATCTTGTTCTAAATGAGAATGAAACACAACACCCATCTGTAGGCGAATTACAAGAATGGTTGCGAAATAGATTACCACAATACATGGTGCCAGCACTGTTTGTATATTTAAATAAAATACCTTTAACTCCAAATGGAAAAGTTGATAGAAAAGCCTTACCTAAGCCAGAACAAAACCGGCCAAAATCAGTAGCTGAACTTGTTGCACCACGTAACCACATAGAAGAACAATTAACAGAGATTTGGAAAAATTCACTAAAATTAGACCAAATTAGTATTAATGATAACTTCTTTGAACTTGGAGGAGATTCTATTTTAGCATTACGTATTATTGCTAGAGCAGATCAAAAGGGTATCAAATTTACACCACTTCAATTTTTCCAAAATCCTACTATTGCACAGCTAGCAAATTTAGTTAATTTTTTAACAAATTCCCTTGCTCAACAAGATTTAGTTGTAGGGGCAATACTTTTAACACCTATACAAACTTGGTTTTTTGAACAAAATTTTGCTGAATTACATCATTGGAATTTGTCAGTAAATCTCAAAACAAAAAGAGTTCTTGATCTAAAAATACTAGAACCAACGTTTCAGCAATTATTACTACATCATGATGCTTTAAGAATACGTTTTAATTTAGTTGAATCAACTTGGCAACAGTACAATCTTGAAAATGATGAAACAAAGATTATTGAAACAGTTTACATTAAAGAATTATCTAAATTAAAGCAAAATGAAGAGATAGAACTAATTTGCAACAATTTACAATCAAGCTTGAATATTTCTTCTGGGCCAATAATCCAGGCAAGATTATTTAATTTTCCAGACCAATCACAGTCTTTGTTTATTACTATACACCATTTGGTTATAGATAATATTTCTTGGCAAATTTTGTTGGATGATCTCCAACAAATTTACCTTGATATTGAAAGAAATAAATCTATCTCTCTACCGCTTAAAACTACATCTTACAAACAATGGTCAGAAAGCTTAAGCAAATATTTAGAAATAGGTTTTTCAAAAGAAGAGAAAGCTTATTGGTTGACACAATTAAAAAAACCGCTATCTCCTCTTCCAAGAGATTTTATAAATACTGCTAATACAGAAGTTTCTCTTAACACAATATCTGTGTCACTTGATGAAGATGAAACTACATTTCTTTTGCGCAAAGTCCCAGAAATTTATAACACTCAAATTAACGATGTGTTTTTATTAGCTCTAGCAATTAGCCTAACAAAATGGACAAACAATAAGTATTCTTTGGTAGATTTAGAAAGCCATGGACGTGAAAACATTATAGAAGGATTAGACCTATCACGCACTTTAGGTTGGTTTACTAGTATATTTCCTTTTGTTTTAGAACTAACAAACGAATTTAATATTGGTGGTTCATTAAAGGCTATTAAAGAACAAGTAAGAGCAATTCCAAACCATGGTATTGGCTACGGAATAATCAAATACTTAGAAAAAGACAAAGAGTTTTTGGACAAAATAGAACTTTTGCCAAAAGCAGAGGTTTTGTTTAACTATTTAGGTCAACTTGATCAAGTTTTAGAAAATAATGAACTATTTTTCTTATCTCAAGAGCCTATTGGCAAAACTCGTAGTCATAAAGCAAAAAGAGCTTATTTATTAGAAGTCAATGCAAGCATAGTTTATAAAAAAATAACTATTGTTTGGTCTTATAGTGATCAAATTCACAAAAAAATAACAATAGAAAACCTAGCAAACCAGTATTTAAGCGCGTTGAAAGCGATTATTCAACATTGCCAATCACCTGAAGAAAGTAGTTATACGCCTTCAGATTTCCCAAAGTCTGGTTTAAGTCAAACAGAACTTGATGAACTTATTTTTGAACTTATTGAAGAAGAGGAAGATGAAGATGAGTCTACCAACTAAAAACCCTAAAACTACAAAAGCTAATATAGAAGATATTTATGCACTTTCTCCTATGCAACAAGGAATGCTTTTTCATAGCGTTTATGCAAAAGGTTCTGGAGAATATTTTCAACAATTTAGTTGCGATATTGAGGGTGAACTTAACATTGAAATTTTTGAACAAGTTTGGCAAGAACTTGTTAATATCCATCCAATTCTTCGCACCGTATTTATTTGGGAAAATCGAAAAAAACCACTTCAAGTTGTTTATAAACAAGTCAAAATATCTATAAAACAAGAAGATTGGCAAGCTTTTTCTACTGATGAACAAAAAGACCGCCTTTTAGTCTACTTAGCAGAAGACCGTAATAAGAGTTTTAACCTTTCTAAAGCTCCTTTGATGCGTTTAACACTAATTCAAATGGGTATAAAAAAATATAGGTTCATTTGGAGTCACCATCACATAATTTTAGATGGTTGGTCTATTCCTATAGTCCTTGAACAGTTGTTTCTTATATATGAATCTCTTAATAAAGGCCAAAAAATAAATCTTCCTTATCTGCCAAATTATCGCTCTTATATAGATTGGTTGGATAAACAGAATTTAGAGAAAGCAAAACAGTTTTGGTCTAATTTATTGTTAGGCTTTACTACTCCTACAAAACTTTCTATAGAAAACACCTTGTCAACAACATCAAAACAAGAAGTTAACTATAATCAGGAAGAATCTCTTTTATCTAAAGACCAAACTACAAACTTACAAACTTGTGCTAAACAATACCAACTCCCTATGAATGTACTAATTCAAGGAGCTTGGGGGTTACTACTTAATCACTATAGTAATGAATCAGATATAGTTTATGGTTCTGTTGTTTCTGGTCGACCTACCAGCCTTAAAGATACTGATAAGATGATAGGTCTATTTATTAATACGTTGCCAGTACGTATAAAAATTAATAAATCACAATATTTAACAGACTACTTAAAACAGTTACATGAGCAATTAATAGCTATAAGGGAGTATGAATATAGCCCCTTATCTGAAGTTCAAACTTGGAGTCAAATAGAGCGAGGTCAAAGCCTTTTTGATACTATTTTAGTATATGAAAATTACCCTATAGATTTTTCATTACAGGAATACAAAGGAGCTTTAAGTTTAAGAAACCCTAAAGTTATTGAAAGAACAAACCTTCCTATTACAGTCCAAATTTTTCCAGCAGAACAAATTTTAATTCGGATAATTTATGATAGTTCTCGCTTTGAGCCTAAAGCCATTAATCAGATTTTAGAACACTTAAAAACTATCTTAAGAGAAATAACGCTAAACCCAAATCAGTTATTGTCTCAAGTTTCTTTAATGTCACAAGCAGAAAAAGAAGAATTACTCTACACATGGAATAATACTTATTGTGATTATGATAGAGAAATAACTATTCATCAACTCTTTGAACATCAAGTCATTAAATCCCCTTCTTCTACTGCTATTATCTTTGAAGATAAAGAGTTAAGTTACAAAGAGTTAAATGAGAAAGCTAACCAACTAGCTCATTTCTTACGTAAGCTAGGAGTAACAGCAGATTCTAGGGTAGGTTTATTAATAGATCGTTCTAGCGAAATGATGATTGCTCTTCTTGCTATTCTTAAAGCAGGCGCGGCTTATGTTCCTTTGGATTCTTCTTATCCTAAAGATAGAATCTCTTATATGATTGATGATGCTCAGCTTAGCGTGCTTATCACTCAAGATAGTTTGTCTTCTCTTGCTTCTTTATACATTGGAAATACTGTTTTTATTGATAATGATTGGAAGGATATAGAAAAAGAAAGCACATCAAATCTAGTAAATATTAACACTAGCGAAAACTTAGCATATATTATTTATACATCAGGTTCTACAGGTAAGCCTAAAGGAGTTATGATTTCCCACCGTAATGTTATTAATTTCTTTGTTGGTATGGAGCAAAGAATTGGTAAATATCAGGATGGTGTTTGGTTAGCTGTTACTAGTATTTCCTTTGATATTTCTGTCCTTGAACTCTTTTGGACTCTATCCCGTGGCTTCAAAGTTGTTATTCAATCTGATAGCAGAGGTGTTGTTAGTTTAGAGAAAACTAGAAAAAATAGCTCAAAGAAGATGGATTTTAGCCTCTTCTATTTTGCAAGTGATGACTCAACAGAAAATCCAAATGATAAGTATAAACTTTTAATAGATGGAGCAAAATTTGCTGATGAGCATAATTTTTCTGCTGTTTGGACTCCTGAACGTCATTTTCATACTTTTGGAGGACTTTATCCAAGCCCCGCTGTTGTTGGATCTGCTATTAGTACCATTACTAGCAATATTCAAATAAGAGCAGGGAGCGTAGTTCTACCTCTAAATAGCCCTGTAAGGGTGACTGAAGAATGGTCAGTTATAGATAACTTGTCTAAAGGAAGAGTAGGACTATCTTTTGCATCTGGATGGCATGCGGATGATTTTGTCTTTGCTCCTGATAATTACTCTAACCGTAGAGATATTATGTTTCGTGATATAGAAACGGTTCGTAAGCTATGGCGAGGTGAAGCAATAAGCTTTAAGGGTGGGGCTGGTAATAATGTTGCTATAAGAATTCTTCCTAAACCCATACAAAAAGAGTTACCTGTTTGGGTAACTGCTGCTGGTAGCCCTTCCACTTTTCAACTAGCTGGCGAAGTTGGGGCTAATTTACTCACCAACTTGTTAGGCCAAAGTATTGAAGAACTTAGTGAAAAAATCAAAATCTATCGTCAAGCTTGGCAAAATAAAGGCTATCCCGGTGATGGCTATGTTAGCTTAATGGTACATACTTATGTAGGAAAAGATTCAAAAGAAGCAAAAGAACGAGTTCGTAAACCCTTTATTAATTATTTACGCACTTCTTTAGATTTAATAAGAAATCTAGGAAAAAGCTTAGGTGTAAACATTGATGCAGAAAATTTTACTAAAGATGATTTAGATGCACTCTTAGAACACGCCTTTGAGCGTTATTTTGATACAAGTGGGCTTTTAGGTAATGTAGAAACTTGTGTTCAAATAGTAGAAAAACTAAAAGAAATAGGAGTAGATGAAGTAGCCTGTTTAATAGATTTTGGTATTTCTTACCAACATGTTATGGAAGGCTTAAGCTATCTTGACCAAGTTAGATTATTAACTAACTCTACTTCCTTAGGCTATTCAATAACAGAACAAATAAAGAGACATAAAGTAAGTCATTTACAATGTACACCATCATTAGCAAGAGTATTAACAACAGAAGAAGAAGCAAAAGAAGCAATAAAAGAGTTAAAAATGATGATGGTAGGAGGAGAAGCATTAACAACAAGCCTAGCCAAAGAATTGATAAATGTAATAAAAGGTGAGTTACATAATATGTATGGGCCAACAGAAACAACTATTTGGTCATCCACACATAAAGTAGAGGCTAACGATAGAATACTAAACACAGTAACAATAGGAAAACCAATAGCAAACACACAAATTTACATAGTAAATGAAGCACTAGAACTAGTGCCAGTAGGAGTAGCAGGAGAGCTATTAATAGCAGGAGAAGGAGTAGTAAAAGGATATTTCCAACGTCCTGAACTTACAGAAGAAAAGTTTATTGCAAATCCTTTTAGCAAATCCCAAACAGACAAGTTATATAGAACAGGAGATTTAGCACGTTGGTTAGATGATGGTACTATAGAATTTCTTGGTAGGCTTGACCATCAAGTTAAAATTCGTGGTTTTCGTATTGAACTTGGTGAAATTGAAACTTTATTGCTCCAACACCCCGCAGTAAAAGAAAGCGTTGTAATTGCCCGTCAAGATAAGGGTGATAATAAAGAGATTGTTGCCTATTTAAGGATTAATTCAGATCATCAAAATGATAATTTAGATAATTTTTCGTCAACACATGTTTCACAATGGCAAACCATTTGGGACGAAATTTACCGCCAAGCTACACCTACAGATCCCACTTTTAACATTGCTGGTTGGAATAGTAGCTATACTAGTCAGCCTATCCCTGAAAATGAGATGAAAGAGTGGGTTGAACATACAACAAAAAGAATTTTAGACTTAAACCCTAGTCACGTATTAGAAATAGGTTGTGGCACAGGCTTATTACTTTTTAGAATCGCGCCTCAATGCTCCTATTATTTGGGAACAGATATTCACGATTCATCAATAAATTATATTAAACAACATTCTTCAACACTTCCGCAGGTCAGCTTATATAAAAAACCTGCAAATGATTTTAGTGAAATTCCTAAAAATAGTTTTGATTTAGTAGTAATTAACTCTGTAGCTCAATATTTCCCATCAATAGAATATTTTTTTAATGTAATAAAAGAAGCTATAAAAACCTTAAAACCTCAAGGAAAGATTTTTTTAGGAGATATTAGAAATTTCTTGTTATTAGATCTTTTTCACTTATCTGTTCAATACTATCAAGCCTCTAAAAATTTAACTCTCTCTCAGCTAAAACAGCGTTTAGAAAAACAGATTACAAATGAAGAAGAGTTAACTATAAGTCCTGAATTCTTTTTAGCATTAAAAGAATTATTGCCTGAAATTAAACAGATAAAAATTTTACCTAAACGAGGTGTTAGCCATAATGAAGTAACTTTATTTAGGTATGATGTAATTTTATACACAGATTTAAAGCCCATAAAAGAAGGTGTTAACTGGCTAGATTGGCAACAAGAACCTTTTTCCTTACTTGAGCTAGAAAGAAAATTAAAAGAAGAAAAGCCTGAAACATTAGCAATAAAAAATATTTTTAATGCCAAAATAAATAAAGAAATAATGATGAGACAGATACTAAGTAGTCCTCATCAGTTAGAAACAATAACTGATTTAGAAGCAAAATTAACATCAACATCAAAATTAGCAATAAACCCTGAAGAACTTTGGCAGCTAGGTCAAAGTTGCTCTTATGATGTTGAGCTTAGTTTAGTTGGTTCAAATAATGAAGCTTTTTACCATGCATTTTTAAGTTCTAAAAATATTACTAATAGTTTAGTAATAGATTTTCCTTGTTCAATAAAAGAAATAAAACCTTTGACTAGTTATAGTAATAAGCCATTTCAACGTCATTTAGCACATCAAGTAATAACTGAAGTAAAAACAACATTAAAAGAAAAACTACCAGAGTACATGTTGCCGTCCGCTATAGTTGTACTTGAAAAACTTCCATTAACACCTAATGGTAAAGTTGACCGTAAAGCTCTACCTGCCCCTGAATATTCCCGTAGTGATCAAGCTTATGTTGCTCCTTCTACTCCAACAGAACTAGCATTAGCTGAGATATGGAAAGAAGTTTTAGGAGTAGAAAAAGTTGGAATAAACGATAGTTTCTTTGAGCTAGGTGGACATTCCATATTAGCTATGCAACTTTTTACAAAAATACGAAATAATTTTGTAGGTGAAATATCTTTACGTAAATTACTAGAATCTCCAACAATTGCGCAGTTAGCACAATTAATAGAACTTTCCAAAACAACACTAACATCAGAACAAACAATTACTATTTTACCTCGTGATATTGATTTACCTTTATCATTTACTCAAGAAAGATTATGGTTTTTAAGCCAACTTGAGCCAGATAATGCTGCTTATAATGATAGATTAGCAATAGAAATAAAAGGCTCACTAAACTTTTTAGCATTAGAGGAAAGCTTAAACCAAATAATTGAAAGACATGAAGCTTTAAGAACAAACTTTGCTTTTGTTAATGGTAATCCTGTCCAAATTATTGCTAAAAACCGTGTTTTAGAACTTTCTCAAATTAATTTAGAAAATACCAATAAAGCCAGACTTGAAGAAGAACTTGAAGAATTATTTATTAAAGAAGGCCAAAAACTTTTTAATTTATCAGAAGATTTATTGCTAAGAGCCTCTCTGATAAAGATAAATCCTCATCACCATATTTTGTTACTAGTATTGTCCCACACTGTTTGGGATGGATGGTCATTTGGAGTATTTGTAAAAGAAATAGCAACACTTTATCAATCATACACAGAAAATAAAACTCCAGAACTCGCAAAACTGCCAATACAATATGCAGATTATGCTTATTGGCAACGTCAATGGATGCAAGGTGAAGTTTTTGAAAAACAACTTGCTTATTGGAAAGAAAAGTTAGTTGGTAAATTATCCCCCTTACAACTACCTATAGATAAACCTCATCCACCTATCCAGACTTTTGCTGGTAGAAGATTTCTTAAAGTATTACCTAGTAAGTTATTAAAAGAAATACAACAGCTATCAAGAAACAATTCTGCAACTTTGTTTATGACATTGTTGGCTGCCTTTCAAACTCTTCTTTATCGATACAGCGGAAGTGAAGATATTTTGGTTGGTAGTCCTATTGCTAACCGTAATCATCCTGACATAGAAAACCTTATTGGTGTTTTTATTAACACTTTGGTTATGCGTTCTGATTTATCTTCTAATCCTACTTTTGAGCAACTTCTTGCTAGAGTTAAAGATGTCACCCTAGGTGCTTATTCTAATCAAGATATTCCTTTTGAAGCTCTAGTTGAAAAGCTTCAACCTGAGCGCGATTTAAGTCGTAGCCCTTTTTCCAAGTCATGCTTATTCTTCAAAATGCTTTTGTTCCTAAAATAGAGTTAGAGGATATAACCCTTTCCTCATTGGTTGTTGACAATAAAACTGCCAAATTTGATTTAACTCTTGAAGCTTATGAAAATGATTCTGGTTTGTTTACTATTTTTGAATACAACACAGATTTATTTTATCATTCTACTATAGTAAGAATGGCAGATAATTTCTTAACACTATTAGAATCAATAGTTAATAATCCAAAAGAACATATATCTAAATTATCTCTTATCTCTCAAGCAGAAAAAGAAGAATTACTCTACACTTGGAATAATACTTATTGTGATTATGATAGGGAAATAACTATTCATCAACTCTTTGAACATCAAGTCATTAAATCCCCTTCTTCTACTGCTATTGTCTTTGAAAACAATCAATTAAGTTACAAAGAGTTAAATGAGAAAGCTAACCAACTAGCTCATTTCTTACGTAAGCTAGGAGTGACATCAAATTCTAGGGTAGGTTTATTAATAGAACGCTCTAGCGAAATGATGATTGCTCTTCTTGCTATTCTTAAAGCAGGTGCGGCTTATGTTCCTTGGATTCTTCTTATCCTAAAGATAGAATCTCTTATATGATTGATGATGCTCAGCTTAGCGTGCTTATCACTCAAAATAGTTTGTCTTCTCTTGCTTCTTTATACATTGGAAATACTGTTTTTATTGATAATGATTGGAAGGATATAGAAAAAGAAAGCACATCAAATCTAGTAAATATTAACACTAGCAAAAACTTAGCATATATTATTTATACATCAGGTTCTACAGGTAAGCCTAAAGGAGTAATGATTTCCCACCGTAATGTTATTAATTTCTTTGTTGGTATGGAGCAAAGAATTGGTAAATATTTGGACGGTGTTTGGTTAGCTGTTACTAGTATTTCCTTTGATATCTCTGTCCTTGAACTCTTTTGGACTCTATCCCGTGGCTTTAAAGTTGTTATTCAATCTGATAGCAGAGGTGTTGTTAGTTCAACTTTATCAGAAGCAGACTATTCAATAACAGAACAAATAAAAAGACATAAAGTAAGTCATTTACAATGTACACCATCATTAGCAAGAGTATTAACAACAGAAGAAGAAGCAAAAGAAGCAATAAAAGAACTAAAAATGATGATGGTAGGAGGAGAAGCATTAACAACAAGCCTAGCAAAAGAATTGATAAATGTAATAAAAGGTGAGTTACATAATATGTATGGGCCAACAGAAACAACCATTTGGTCATCCACACATAAAGTAGAGGCTAACGATAGAGTATTAAATACAGTAACAATAGGAAAACCAATAGCCAACACACAAATTTACATAGTAAATGAAGCACTAGAATTAGTGCCAGTAGGAGTAGCAGGAGAGCTATTAATAGCAGGAGAAGGAGTAGTAAGAGGATATTTCCAACGTCCTGAGCTTACATCAGAAAAGTTTATTGCAAATCCTTTTAGCAAATCTCAAACAGGCAAGTTATATAGAACAGGAGATTTAGCACGTTGGTTAGATGATGGTACTATAGAATTTCTTGGTAGGCTTGACCATCAAGTTAAAATTCGTGGTTTTCGTATTGAACTTGGTGAAATTGAAACCTTACTGCTCCAACATCCAGAAGTATCACAGGCAGTTGTAATAGCAAGGGAAGATAAAAGAGATGAAAAGAAACTAGTAGCATACCTTGTAACTAAAAACTCTGATGAAACATTACCTTCAACATCAGAAATACAAACATACATTAGACAGCAATTGCCAGAATATATGGTTCCATCAGCAGTTGTTTATTTACAATCCATACCTCTCTAACACCTAATGCTAAAGTTGACCGTAAGGCTTTACCTGCTCCTGAATATTCTCAAAATAATCAAAACTATGTAGCTCCTTCTACTCCAATTCAAGTTGCTTTAGTTAATATCTGGTCAGAATTATTAAATATAGAAAACGTAAGTATTAAAGATAACTTCTTTGAATTAGGTGGTCATTCCCTACTGGCTATGCAATTAAATACAAAGATAAGAAATGTGTTTAATGTAGATTTAATTTTAAGATCGCTCTTTGATAACTCAACAATTGAATCGTTATCAAATTTAATAGATTTGGAAATCAAAAAAGGTAATAAACTAGAAGTAGTTATATCTAAAATATCAAGAAACCAAGACATACCTTTATCATTTACTCAAGAAAGATTATGGTTTTTAAGCCAGTTTGAGCCAGATAATGCTGCTTATAATGAGCGTTTAGCAATAGAAATAAAAGGCTCACTAAACTTTTTAGCATTAGAGGAAAGCTTAAACCAAATAATTGAAAGACATGAAGCTTTAAGAACAAATTTTGCTTTTGTTAATGGTAATCCTGTCCAAATTATTGCTAAAAACCGTGTTTTGGAACTTTCTCAAATTAATTTAGAAAATATTGATAATGCTAATTTTGAAGCTGAAATTGAAGAATTATTTATTAAAGAAGGTCAAAAACTTTTTAATTTATCAGAAGACTTATTATTTAGAACTACTTTGATAAAAATAAATGAGCAATACCACGTATTGCTATTTATATTTTCACATATAGTATGGGATGGATGGTCATTTGGAGTATTTGTAAGAGAAATAGCAACACTTTATCAATCATACACAGAAAATAAAACTCCAGAACTACCAAAACTGCCAATACAATACGCAGATTATGCCTATTGGCAACGACAATGGATGCAAGGTGAAGTTTTTGAAAAACAACTTGCTTATTGGAAAGAAAAGTTAGCTAGTAAACTATCACCCTTACAACTACCTATAGATAAACCTCGTCCACCTATCCAGACTTTTGCTGGTAGAAGATTTCTTAAAGTATTGCCTAGTAAGTTATTAAAAGAAATACAACAGCTATCAAGAAACAATTCTGCAACTTTGTTTATGACATTGTTGGCTGCCTTTCAAACTCTTCTTTATCGATACAGTGGAAGTGAAGATATTTTGGTTGGTAGTCCTATTGCTAACCGTAATCATCCTGACATAGAAAACCTTATTGGTGTTTTTATTAACACTTTGGTTATGCGTTCTGATTTATCTTCTAATCCTACTTTTGAGCAACTTCTTGCTAGAGTTAAAGATGTCACCCTAGGTGCTTATTCTAATCAAGATATTCCTTTTGAAGCTCTAGTTGAAAAGCTTCAACCTGAGCGCGATTTAAGTCGTAGCCCTTTTTTCCAAGTCATGCTTATTCTTCAAAATGCTTTTGTTCCTAAAATAGAGTTAGAGGATATAACCCTTTCCTCATTGGTTGTTGACAATAAAACTGCCAAATTTGATTTAACTCTTGAAGCTTATGAAAATGATTCTGGTTTGTTTACTATTTTTGAATACAACACAGATTTATTTTATCATTCTACTATAGTAAGAATGGCAGATAATTTCTTAACGCTATTAGAATCAATAGTTAATAATCCAAAAGAACATATCTCTAAATTATCTCTTATCTCTCAAGCAGAAAAAGAAGAATTACTTTACACTTGGAATAATACTTACTGTGATTATGATAGAGAAATAACTATTCATCAACTCTTTGAACATCAAGTAACTAAATCCCTTCTTCTACTGCTATTATCTTTGAAAACAATGAATTAAGTTATAAAGAGTTAAATGAGAAAGCTAACCAACTAGCTCATTTCTTACGTAAACTAGGAGTGACATCAAATTCTAGGGTAGGTTTATTAATAGAACGCTCTAGCGAAATGATGATTGCTCTTCTTGCTATTCTTAAAGCAGGCGCAGCTTATGTTCCTTTGGATTCTTCTTATCCTAAAGATAGAATCTCTTATATGATTGATGATGCTCAGCTTAGCGTGCTTATCACTCAAAATAGTTTGTCTTCTCTCGCTTCTTTATACATTGGAAATACTGTTTTTATTGATAATGATTGGAAGGATATAGAAAAAGAAAGCACATCAAATCTAGTAAATATAAACACTAGCGAAAACTTAGCATATATTATTTATACATCAGGTTCTACAGGTAAGCCTAAAGGAGTTATGATTTCCCACCGTAATGTTATTAATTTCTTTGTTGGTATGGAGCAAAGAATTGGTAAATATTCGGACGGTGTTTGGTTAGCTGTTACTAGTATTTCCTTTGATATTTCTGTCCTTGAACTCTTTTGGACTCTATCCCGTGGCTTCAAAGTTGTTATTCAATCTGATAGCAGAGGTGTTGTTAGTTTAGAAAAACTAGAAAAATAGCTCAAAGAAGATGGATTTTAGCCTCTTCTATTTTGCAAGTGATGATTCAACAGAAAATTCAAACAATAAGTATAAACTCTTAATAGATGGAGCAAAATTTGCTGATGAGCATAATTTTTCTGCTGTTTGGACTCCTGAACGTCACTTTCATGCTTTTGGTGGACTTTATCCTAATCCTGCTGTTGCTAGTTCTGCTGTTGCTGCTCTAACTAACAATATTCAAATAAGAGCAGGGAGCGTAGTTTTACCTCTAAATAGTCCAATTAGAGTTGCTGAAGATTGGTCAGTTATAGATAACTTGTCTAAAGGAAGAGTAGGACTATCTTTTGCATCTGGATGGCATGCGGATGATTTTGTCTTTGCTCCTGATAATTACTCTAACCGTAGAGATATTATGTTTCGTGATATAGAAACGGTTCGTAAGCTATGGCGAGGTGAAGCAATAAGCTTTAAGGGTGGGGCTGGTAATAATGTTGCTATAAGAATTCTTCCTAAACCCATACAAAAAGAGTTACCTGTTTGGGTAACTGCTGCTGGTAGCCCTTCCACTTTCCAACTAGCTGGCGAAGTTGGGGCTAATCTTCTTACCCACTTGTTAGGCCAAAGTATTGAAGAACTTAGTGAAAAAATTAAAGTTTATCGTCAAGCTTGGCAAAATAAAGGCTATCCCGGTAATGGCTATGTTAGCTTAATGATACATACTTATGTAGGAAAAGATTCAAAAGAAGTAAAAGAACGAGTTCGTAAACCCTTTATTAATTATTTACGCACTTCTTTAGATTTAATAAGAAATCTAGGAAAAAGCTTAGGTGTAAACATTGATGCAGAAGATTTTACTAAAGATGATTTAGATGCACTCTTAGAACACGCCTTTGAGCGTTATTTTGATACAAGTGGGCTTCTAGGCAATGTAGAAACTTGTGTTCAAATAGTAGAAAAACTAAAAGAAATAGGAGTAGATGAAGTAGCCTGTTTAATAGATTTTGGTATTTCTTATCAAATGTTATGGAAGGCTTAAGCTATCTTGACCAAGTTAGGTTATTAACTAACTCTACTTCCTTAGACTATTCAATAACAGAACAAATAAAGAGACATAAAGTAAGTCATTTACAATGTACACCATCATTAGCAAGAGTATTAACAACAGAAGAAGAAGCAAAAGAAGCAATAAAAGAGTTAAAAATGATGATGGTAGGAGGAGAAGCATTAACAACAAGCCTAGCAAAAGAATTAATAAATGTAATAAAAGGTGAGTTACATAATATGTATGGGCCAACAGAAACAACCATTTGGTCATCCACACATAAAGTAGAGGCTAACGATAGAGTATTAAATACAGTAACAATAGGAAAACCAATAGCCAACACACAAATTTACATAGTAAATGAAGCACTAGAACTAGTGCCAGTAGGAGTAGCAGGAGAGCTATTAATAGCAGGAGAAGGAGTAGTAAAAGGATATTTCCAACGTCCTGAGCTTACATCAGAAAAGTTTATTGCAAATCCTTTTAGCAAATCTCAAACAGACAAGTTATATAGAACAGGAGATTTAGCACGTTGGCTAGATGATGGTACTATAGAATTTCTTGGTAGGCTTGACCATCAAGTTAAAATTCGTGGTTTTCGTATTGAACTTGGTGAAATTGAAACTTTACTGCTCCAACATCCAGAAGTATCACAAGCAGTTGTAATAGCAAGAGAAGATAAAAGAGATGAAAAGAAACTAGTAGCATACCTTGTAACTAAAAACTCTGATGAAACATTACCTTCAACATCAGAAATACAAACATATATTAGACAGCAATTGCCAGAATATATGGTTCCATCAGCAGTTGTTTATTTACAATCCATGCCTCTAACACCTAATGCTAAAGTTGACCGTAAGGCTTTACCTGCTCCTGAATATTCTCAAAGTAGCCTAGCAGAATATCTAGCACCTTCTACTAGAACAGAAATAGAATTAGCTGAAATATGGAAAGAGTTACTAAATGTTAAATCTGTAGGAATAAATGATAATTTCTTTGAATTAGGTGGACATTCTTTGCTTGCTATGCAGCTATTCACAAAACTACGAAGCACATTTACTAATGATATTTCTCTTCGTAATTTATTAGAATCTCCAACCATTGCCCAACTAGCTCAGTTAATAGACATTTCTAACGATTCTAAACATCTTGAAAAAGAGCATCTTATTACACCTTTACCCCGTGAAATTGATTTACCTTTATCTTTTACTCAAGAAAGACTTTGGTTTTTAAGCCAGTTTGAACCTAATAACCCCGCTTATAATGATAGATTTGGTATAAAAATTAAGGGTTTTCTTAATTTAGCTGCTCTTGAACTTAGTTTTAATCATATTATTCAACGCCATGAAGCACTGCGTACTAACTTTAGGCTAGTTAATAGCCGTCCTATTCAAATCATTATTGAAAATCGTGATTTAAAAATACAACAAATAAACTTAAGTAATGTTGCAGAAACAGAACTAGAAGTTAGATTATCAGAAGTGTACATATCAGAAGGTCAAAAACTTTTTAACCTTTCAGAAGATTTGTTAATAAGAGTCACCCTTATTAGCATAAGCGAAACTGAACATATAGTTTTAATTGTTTTACCGCATATAGTATGGGATGGATGGTCATTTGGAGTATTTGTAAAAGAAATGGCAACACTTTATCAATCATACACACAAAATAAAATTCCAGACTTACCAAAACTGCCAATACAATATGCAGATTATGCTTATTGGCAACGACAATGGATGCAGGGAGAAGTTTTTGAAAAACAGCTTGGTTATTGGAAAGAAAAATTAGCGGGAAATTTAACACCTTTACAACTACCTATTGATAAAGCACGTCCACCTATTCAAACTTTTGCAGGTCGTAAACATACAAAAGTTATATCAAAATCCTTAATAGAAAAATTATACTTACTCTCACGACAACAAAGCGTAACACCTTTTATGCTTATGTTAGCAAGCTTACAAACTTTGCTTTATCGTTATACTAGCACCGAAGATATACTAATAGGCACTCCTATTGCTAATCGTAATCATTCCCAAATAGAAAATTTGATAGGGGTATTTGTAAATACCCTAGTATTAAGAACAGATTTATCAGGAAATCCAAGTTTTGAAGAACTTTTATCAAGAGTAAAAGAAGTAACATTAGGTGCTTATTCCAATCAAGATATTCCTTTTGAAGCCTTAGTTGAAAAGCTTCAACCCGAGCGTGATTTAAGTAGGACACCTTTTTTCCAAGTCATGTTTGTAATGCAAAATACACCTATTAGTTTAATTGAACTTCAAGATATAAGTCTTTCTACAGAAGTGGTTGATAATAAAACAGCCAAATTTGATTTACTGCTTGAAACAATAGAAACAGAATCAGGTTTATTAGCCATTTTTGAATATAATACAGATCTTTTTGAAACATCCACTATTGAACGGCTGGCCGATAACTTTTATACATTGCTTGAGTCAATAGTAAAAGAGCCTAAAACAGCTATTTCAAACTTAGAGATACTTTCTAAGAAAGAAAAATCTTCCATTCTTAATTTTAATAACACAAGTAGAGATTACAAAACTATACTTATCATACAAAAATTAATAGAAAACCAAGTAGCAATTGATCCTGATGCTATAGATTTAGAATATGAAGAAGACACACTTACCTATAATCAACTTAATAAAAAAGCTAATCAGCTTGCTCACTTTTTACAAGCAAACTTTGTAAAAGAAGAAACTTTAGTATCAATAAGTGTAGAACGCTCATTTGAGCTAGTAATAGGGCTTTTAGGAATTATTAAAGCAGGAGCAGCTTATGTTCCAATTGATCCTAGCTACCCCAAAGATAGAATCTCTTTTATGCTAGAAGATGCTGGAGCAGCTATTCTTCTTACCCAAGAACATTTACTAAGCAAGCTGCCTAGTAAATCCAGTAAGATCATTTGTTTAGATTCTGACTGGGAAAGTATATCTGGCTTTAGCACTGATAACCCAACAAGCAATGTAGCAGAAAATAGCCCAGCCTATATGATTTATACTTCAGGCTCTACAGGTAAGCCAAAAGGGGCTGTAAATACTCATAAAGGTATTTGTAACCGTTTGTTATGGATGCAAGAACAATATCAACTTACTTCTTATGACAAAGTATTACAAAAAACACCTTTTAGCTTTGATGTAAGTGTATGGGAATTTTTCTGGCCGTTAATGACAGGAGCAAGTTTAGTTATTGCTAAAGCTGAAGGTCACAAAGATAGTCGTTATCTTGTCCAACTAATTAAACAACAACAAGTAACAACATTGCATTTTGTGCCTTCTATGTTACAGGTGTTTTTAGAAGAGCCAGGTGTAGAAGATTGCATAAGCATAAGACAAGTAATGTGTAGCGGTGAAGCTTTACCGTTTGACCTACAAGAACGTTTTTATCAAAAATTAAATACAACGACACTTCATAACCTCTATGGCCCGACAGAAGCCGCAATTGATGTCACTTATTGGCATTGTCAAAAACAAAGTCAAAGAAAAATAGTCCCTATAGGTTATCCTATAGCAAATACTCAAATACATATATTAGATAACCATCTTCAGCCAGTGCCAATAGGAGTGGCGGCAGAGCTTTACATAGCAGGGATAGGGCTTGCAAGTCATTATTGGAACCGCCCTGATTTAACAGATGAAAAATTTATTCCTAATCCTTTCTTTTTAGGAGAAAGAATGTATAGAACCGGTGATTTAGCTCGTTGGTTAGAAGATGGTTCTATTGAGTATTTAGGCCGAATTGATCATCAAGTTAAGATTCGTGGTTTTCGTATTGAGTTAGGAGAAATAGAAACTGTCTTAGCTCAACATCCATCAGTAAAAGAAGTTGTAGTAGTAGCACATCAAGATCATAACAAAGACAAACGCTTAGTAGCCTATGTTGTAGCTCAACTTGTTGAAGTTCCTTCTATTAATCAGCTTCAAACTTTTGTTAAAGAATTTCTGCCTGAATATATGGTTCCATCTGCGGTTGTCTATCTGCAATCTATGCCGCTTAGTCCTAATGGAAAAATTGACCGTAAGGCTTTACCTGCTCCTAGTGAAGATAGACCCATATTAGAAAATGTTTTTGTTGCTGCAACTACATCTGAAGAAGAAATCTTAACTGCCATTTGGATAGAAGTTTTAGGAATAAAACAAGTTGGTATAGATGATAATTTCTTTGCTTTAGGAGGTGATTCTATACGCAGTGTGCAAGTATTGTCACAAGCAAGGAATTATGGATTGAATCTTACATTAAAACAACTTTTTCAAGCACAAACCATAAGAGAGTTAGCAAAAGAAGCTAAAATATCTAGTACAAATTTATCTGACATTCCTATTACAACAGCATTTAGCCTTATTTCTGAACATGACAAAGCTTTATTACCAAATAACCTAGATGATGCTTACCCTGTTAGTATTTTACAAGCAGGAATGCTTTTCCATAGTGAGTATAATGTAGACTCTGCAATCTACCATGATATTTTTAGTTTTGTACTAAAAACATATCTTGATGTAGACAAATTAAACCAAGCTATAGCCTCTCTTATAAAACGTCATACAATTTTACGAACAACGTTTTCTTTTAGCGATTACA
This sequence comes from Blastocatellia bacterium, assembly GCA_016713405.1. Taxonomy (NCBI): domain Bacteria; kingdom Pseudomonadati; phylum Acidobacteriota; class Blastocatellia; species Blastocatellia bacterium. The sequence goes on along the minus strand of JADJPF010000001.1, from coordinate 693,356 downwards.
GCAGACCATTACAACTAGTACAAAAGACAGCATTTGCTCCGCTAACAATTGTGAATATCCGCACACTTTCCAAGGATGAACAAGATAAACAAATAAATGAGTGGTTAGAAACAGAAAAAACTCGTGGGTTTGATTGGAAACAAGCCCCATTACTACGTTTTCAAATACACTGTTTAACAGATGATACTTTTTATCTTAGCTTAAGCTTTCATCATGCAATCCTTGATGGTTGGAGCATTGCAAGCATGTTAACAGAGCTTTTTCAACTCTACAATTCTCTCTTAAATGGTGAAGAGTTAATTCTTAAAGCTCTAGAATCAGATTATCGTGACTTTATTGCTCTTGAACAAGCAACATTAGAATCAAAAGAAACCAAAGAATTTTGGACTAATTTATTGGCTGATAGTAATGTTGTTAGATTACCTCGTTGGTTTTCTAATAAAGATCAAACACCTCGTCTTTATGCACTAGACTTAGCAATTTCTCAAGACCTTAGCAAAAATTTAAGGAAGTTAGCACAAACTGCAACAGTTGCACTACGATCAGTATTACTAGCAGCACACTTAAAAGTTATTAGCACACTTACCGGGCAAACAGATGTTATTACAGGCATTGTCACCAATGGAAGACCAGAAAAACAAGATAGCGAACAAGTATTAGGATTATTCTTAAACACAGTCCCAATACGCAAAAATCTTACTGGTGGAAATTGGCTTAAACTTATTAAAGAAGTTTTTGCTCTTGAGCGTGAAATTATGCCACACCGTATTTACCCACTTGCTAACATCCAAAGCTTAAATAGTGGTGAAGCATTATTTGACACATTTTTTGACTTTATCAATTTCCATGTTTATGAAAAGCTCTCTGCAATGACTGGGATTGAAGTTCTTTCTGAAAATGTATTTGAGCAAACTAATTTTGCTATGTGGGCGCATTTTATACAAACAACAAATTCTACAGATTTAATTTTAAGGCTTAATTGTAACCTAGCTGTATTAACTAAAGAACAAATTGACTTAATAGGTGGCTATTATCTAACAGCTTTAAATAGCATGGTTGCAGACCCTCAAAGGCATTATGAAAAAGAGTCTTTGCTATCAGACGATGAACGCGAAATAATTCTTAATAGCTGGAATGCTACAGCAAAAGCATATCCTGATCTTTGTATTCACCAGTTATTTGAAATACAAGCTAAATCTACTCCAAATAAAATAGCTGTTGTCTTTGAAAACAAACAACTTACTTACTATGAGTTAAACTCTAAAGCTAATCGTTTAGCTTACCATCTAATTTCCTTAAATGTAGAACCTGATCATTTAGTAGGCATATGTGTTGAGCGTTCACTTGAAATGATAATAGGTTTATTAGCCATACTTAAAGCTGGTGCGGCTTATGTTCCGTTAGATCCGTCTTATCCAAAAGATAGAATTTCTTTTATTCTTTCTGACGCTAATATCAAGGTATTACTTACCCAAGAAAAACTTTTATCAACTTTCCCTCAAGAACAAAATATTATTTGTTTGGATGGCAAATGGGGAGTAAGTGAAAAAAGCGAAAATCCCAAAACTAATGTTTCTGCTAATAATTTAGCCTATGTAATTTATACTTCTGGTTCAACAGGCAACCCAAAAGGTGTAATGCTTGAACATCGCAATGTTGTTAACTTCTTTGGAGCAATGGATGACAAAATTAGTTTTGATAATGATAGCGTTTGGCTAGCTTTAACAAGTATTTCTTTTGATATTTCTGTTTTAGAACTTTTATGGACACTTACAAGAGGCTTTAAGGTTATAGTGCAATCTGAAGAGGCTATTTTAGTAAGCAGTTCAGATAATTATAGTAATGAAAATAAAACAATAGATTTTAGTCTTTTTTATTTTGCAAGTGATGAAAGTACAAAAGCAGAAGATAGATATAAACTGTTTTTAGAAGGGGCAAAATTTGCTGACCAAAATGGTTTTTCATCTCTATGGGTTCCAGAAAGACATTTTCATGCTTTTGGTGGTCTCTATCCCAATCCTTCACTTGCTGCTAGTGCTGTTGCTATGATTACAAATAAAATTAATATCCGTGCTGGCAGTGTTGTTTTACCGTTACATAACCCAATTAGAGTTGCTGAAGAATGGTCTTTTGTTGACAACATTTCAAAAGGTAGAGTAGGTCTATCTTTTGCATCTGGATGGCATGCTAATGATTTTGTGTTTGCTCCTGATAATTACCATAACCGCCGTGAAATAATGCTTCGTGAAATAGAAACAGTAAAGAAGCTTTGGCGTGGTGAGTCTGTAACAGCACGTAATGGTTTTGGAAATGATGTAGAGATTAAAACCCTACCTCAACCAGTACAAAAAGATTTACCTGTTTGGTTAACTGCTGGAGGTAGTCCAGAAACTTTTAAAATAGCTGGTCAAATGGGAATTAATTTACTTACCCATTTACTTGGACAATCAATTGAAAGCCTATCTGAAAAAATTGTAATTTATCGTCAAGCTTGGAAAAGTAGCGGCCATAAAGGTGAAGGATATGTAACTTTGATGTTACATACTTTTGTAGAAAAAAATTTAGAGTATGTTAAAGAGAAAGTAACTATTCCCTTTTCTAATTATTTACGTAGTTCTGTAGATCTATTAAAACCTTTAGCACAAAGTATTGGACTAAATTTTGATTCTCTAACAGACGAAGATAAAGAAACCGTTGTTTCACATCGCTTTGATCGTTATTTTGAAACTAGTGGTTTATTTGGCACACCAGAAACTTGTTTTAAGATAGTCAACCAATTAAAAGCTATTGGGGTTGATGAGATAGCTTGTTTAATTGATTTTGGGATTGATGCCGATGCAGTGTTAAACGCTTTAGATTACTTAAACAAATTAATGAAGCAAAGTAATGCTCTAACTTATGACTATTCAATTGCTGCACAAATACATCGCCATAATGTTACACATATGCAATGCACTCCATCTTTGGGTAGATTAATTATGAATGATCAAGGTGCGCGTAGTGCTATGAGTAAACTGGATTATTTGTTGCTAGGAGGTGAAGCATTACCTAGCAATTTTGCTTATGAAATTACTCAAACACTGCCTAGCAAACTACTTAATATGTATGGGCCAACAGAAACAACTATTTGGTCTACAGTTTACAATGTTGAAGAAGCTAATAGCTTTATTTCTATTGGTCGCCCTATTGCCAATACAGAAATATATATCCTTGACCAGTTTAATCAACCACTTCCTGTTGCTGTATCAGGTGAGTTATATATTGGTGGTGATGGGCTAGCAAGAGGTTATTATCAAAGACCAGAATTAACAAATGAAAGATTTGTACCAAACCCGTTTAAGAATAATGCAAGACTTTATAGAACAGGCGACTTAGCCCGTTATTTACCTGATGGTAATATTGATTTTCTTGGACGCATAGATCACCAAGTTAAGTTAAGAGGTTTTAGAATTGAGCTTGGCGAAATAGAAGTTTTATTAGCACAACATCCTGAGATAAAAGAGTGTCTAGCAATAATCCAAGCGGATCAGCCTGAAAATAAGAAAATAATAGCCTATTTTATCCCTCAACTTAAAAACTCACCTTCAATAAACAAATTAAGGCAATATCTATCAGAAAAATTGCCTGAATATATGATTCCATCAACATTTGTTCCAATGGAAAGTTGGCCCCTTACACCAAATGGTAAGATTAATCGTCGTGCCTTGCCAATTCCAACTACTGAAAGACCACTTCTAAAAGACTCTTATCTAAGCCCAACTACTGAAACAGAAGCAAAAATCATAAGTATTTTTTCTCAATTGTTAGAAATTGATCAAATAGGGATAGAAGATAATTTCTTTGAATTAGGTGGAAATTCTATTCTTAGTGTTCAACTAGTAGTTAAATTACGTGAAACCTTCAAGGTAGAAATCCCTTTACGAACTCTGTTTGACAATACCCCTACAGCCAGAAAAGTAGCAGAAATTATTGATAATGCTAGCCCAATGGTAGAAAAATTAGATTTAGCAGCAGAAATAGTTTTAGATGAATCAATCAAACCACCAACCTCTAACTATTCAATAGTAACTGAGCCTAATAATATCTTCCTTACAGGAGCAACAGGTTTTTTAGGAGCTTTTTTACTTGTTGAATTAATAAACCAAACTAATGCACAAATATATTGTCTTGTACGGGCTGCAAATCTTGAATTAGCACAAGAAAGACTAATAGAACGAATGAAGTTCTATGAGCTTTGGAATGAAGCGTTTTCTTCACGTATTAGCGTTTTAGTTGGAGATTTATCACAACCAAGATTTGGTTTAAGTGAAGAAACTTTTGATAAGTTAGCTGCTAATATTGATGTTATTTATCATGTTGGTGCAACGGTTAACTTTATTTACTCCTATCAAGTGCTTAAACCAGCAAATGTTTTTGGGACACAAGAGGTTTTAAGGCTAGCTAGTAAAACAAAAGTAAAACCTGTTCATTTCACTTCTACTAGCAGTGTTTTTGAAGGTTTCAATGGTGGAAAAACAGTATTTGAATATGATGAGATCAACTTAGAAGCAAGTTTTAGCACAGGCTATACACAAACAAAGGTTGTTAGTGAAAAAATCATTGAAATTGCAAGACAAAGAGGCTTACCAGTATCAATCTATCGACTTGACTTAGTAGGTGGGCATAGCAAAACTGGTGTTGCAAATACCAGTGACTTTATCGCTTTACTAATTAAAGGTTGTATACAATACGGTAGCGCACCATTGTTAAACTCAGTCTTTGATCTTACTCCTGTTGATTTTGCTTGTAATGCTATAGTTACTTTATCTAAGCAAACAAATCAAATAGGAAAGAATTTTCATCTTCTTAATCCCTATCCTCCAAGTGCTAGTGGGTTATTTGACTGGGTTCGTAGCTTTGGTTATGACTTAGAGGCAAAACCATTTAGAGAATGGCAAACGGAAATAACTTCTCAAAATACATTAAAACCAGAGAATGCACTATATACGTTAATACCTTTTATTAAAGAGTTACGCCTAGATCAAGAAGATGAGTTCTTTACTTTTGATGTACATCAAACAGAAGAAGCCTTATTACCATTACAAATAATTTGTCCTAAGATTGACACAGAGTTATTACATAAATGTCTAGCATTTTTTGAGCGTTGTGGTTTTATTTCTGTAATGCAAAAAATGTAACCAGGAATGTAGTCATGGAAGTTAAGATATTAATTTAGAAAACTTGTCACATTTTTTACTTCTAACTCGTCTTAGGGGGCGAAAGCTAAACTTAAACAAGTTAGAGGTAAGAATTTATGACTAGTAGCAAAATTAACCAAATAGAAAAAGTAGTTATTTTAGGTGGTGGTTATGCTGGAACACTTGCAGCAATGCGTTTAGCAAGAAAAAATAAGAGCATAAAAATTACTTTAATCAATGCCCAAGAAACTTTTGTTGAACGAATCCGCTTACATCAATTTTTAACTGGTCAACCCTACAAACAACTGTTTTATAAAGACTTATTTACTGGAAAAAATGTTGACTTTCTAGCTGCACAAATTATAGATATAGACTTAAATAATCGTTTAGTAAAAGTTAACCAAGCTAGCAAAGACAAACAAATTCCCTATGACCGACTTATTTATGCTTTGGGAAGTCTTACAGATACTAGCGTAATTGATGGATTAGAAAAATATACTTATAGCTTAAATTCTTTAGCTAAGTCGTTGGAAATTAAAGACAAGCTGACACAGCTAGCTAAAAATAAAGGTAAACTTGTAATTTGTGGTGGTGGTTTAACTGGAATTGAATCAGCAACAGAAATTGCTGAAATTTTCCCTACAATTAAAATTACTCTGGTGACTAACGATGTTTTTGGCTCGCAACTCTCGCAAAAAGGTCAAAATTACTTAAATCAAGTCTTTGCTAAATTTGCTATCACGGTTAAAGATAAAACTCGTGTTTTGCAAGTTAGCAAAAATAGCTTACATTTAAGTTCTGGCAAACAACTGGAGTTTGACTTGTGCCTTTGGGCAGGAGCTTTTACAGTTCCAAAAATAGCTAGGCAAGCTGGTTTAATGGTAAACAGCCTTGGTCAAGTTCTTACCGATATTACCTTAAGATCTTTGTCTCATTCAGAAGTTTATGCTGTGGGTGATGCAGCAACTATTAATGGAATAGAGCTAAGGATGTCTTGCGCTAGTGCTATGCCCTTAGGCGCATATGCTGTAGACAATATTTGTAATGAGTTGCAAAACAAAGGTTTAGAGCCATTTTCTTTTGCTTTTGCTGGTCGTTCTATAAGTCTTGGTCGCAAACATGGTTTAATTCAAGTAGCTGGCGCGGATGATGTACCCAAAGAAAGCATTATCACAGGTCGTTTAGCAGCATTAATAAAAGAAGTCATTTGTCGTTATACTGTTTGGTCAATTAAATTAGAACAAAAAGAACTATTTGCTTATACTTGGCCCAAATCTAATCTTCAACTCTTGGAGGCTAAAGCTTAAAAGATGGAAGACTTTCAAGAATATAGACCCCTGCTGTTTTCTATTGCTTATCGAATGTTAGGCAGTGCGACAGATGCAGAAGATATTGTTCAAGATGCGTATTTACGTTATTTAGCTACAGATAAATCCCAAATTCATTCCTTAAAAGCTTACCTAAGCCAAATTGTTACTAGACTATCACTAGATCATTTGAAATCTGCACGAGTTGAGAGGGAAAAATATATTGGTCTATGGCTACCTGAGCCATTGCTAACAAATGAAAGCGATTTACCAATGAATAATAAGCTAGAGCTTTTTGAATCTATTTCTATTGCTTTTTTGACTATGCTAGAACGCTTAAGCCCGCAGGAAAGAGCTATATTTTTGCTACACGAAGTTTTTGATTATTCACATCAAGAAATTGCTGAAACCCTGGATTTAAGCGTAGCTAATTGTCGTCAAGTCTTCCACCGTGCTAAAGAACATATTGTTAAAGAAAGACCCCGTTTTGAGCCTTCGCGCGAGGCTCAAGAAAAGCTTGTGTCAAGCTTTGTTACAGCTTGCCAAGAGGGAGATTTTGCAACTTTAACAAATATTCTAGCAACAGACATAACTGCGTGGTCAGACGGTGGAGGCAAAACTAATGCTGCTCGTAGACCTGTTATAGGCCAAAACAATGTCTTAAAGTTACTATTTGGATTAATGAGCAAAAATCCGGCTGTCTACTTCACATATGGACAAGTGAACTTTAGTCCAGCCGTGTTTTCTTGGTTAGAAGAGAGTTTGATTAATGTTACTTGTTTTCAAGTAGCTGATGGGCAAATCAAAAATATTTATACAATTGTAAATCCTGATAAGCTGGTATACTTACAAAACCAATTAAAAGCACAACAAAATTAATAACCAGGTTAAAAAATGGCAACATTAAAAGAAAACCCAACTTTAGCCGATTTACAAGAATATATAAAAGATATATGTAAAGAAAGGAATTGGGATAAAAACACCCATTTAGAGTTATTTTTGTTATTTTCCGAGGAAGTTGGAGAGCTAGCAAAAGCCATCCGTAAACATCAAGGTTTATATGATGAAAAGGCTAAAAACAATCAATCTCATTTGGAAGAAGAATTTGCAGATGTTTTTAGTTACCTGTTAGATTTAGCTAATTACTTTAATGTAGACTTAGAAAAAGCTTTCCGCCAAAAAGACAAAATTAATGCTAGCCGTGTTTGGGATTAACACCCATCATTAATGGCTAGGCTATCGAAATATCAAAATTTAACATCTATAGGGAGAAACTTAACTATGTTGCGAGTAAATCATTTTACTTTAAGAACTTTTTTTCAGTTCTTTTTGGTAGTTGTTTTATCGCTTCTGTGTACTAATATGATTTTGGCTCAATCAAATACAAAATATCAAACACCTCCAAAAGCTGTAGCAGATTTGGTTGATATACCTCCTACGCCAGTTGTTAGCATTAGCTCTAAACGTCAATGGCTAGCACTACTACAAGCAACAAATTTACCGGCTATTTCAGCCGTAGCTCAACCAGAGCTACGACTAGCTGGAGTACGTATTAATCCAAATACGAATGGGCCAAAACAGCTAGTTTTTTATTACAAAATCACTTTATTAAATTTATCAACACAAGAGCAAAAAGAGGTTGTAGGCTTGCCAGCAAATGCTCAGTTAAGTTTTAGTGTCTGGTCGCCTGATGAAAAGCATATTGCTCTAACAAATACTACTGATACAGGTATAGAACTTTGGCTGGTTGAAGTAGCAACTGCTAAAGCACGTAAGTTAAACACTCCAAAGCTAAATTGGGCATTAGCTCCAACTTTAACTTGGCTATCAGATAGCAAAACTTTAGTTAGCTTATTTATTCCTGAAGGCCGCACAGAAGCTCCAATTGTTCAAGTTATTCCAAACGGGCCAATTATCCAAGAAAGCATTGGAAAAACTGCCCCTACTCGAACATTTCAAGATTTACTGAAAAATTCCTTTGATGAACAACTTTTTGAGCATTATACAACTGCCCAACTTGGCTTGGTTTCAATAGATGGGACTTTTAACAAAGTAGGTAGTCCGGCTGTTATTCGCTCTGTTCAAGCTTCACCCGACGCTAGCACTTTGCTAGTACAAATAACGCATCGTCCTTATTCCTATAGTGTGCCTTATAGTTACTTCCCTACTCGCGTTGAACTATGGGATAAAACAGGAAATCTAGTTAAACAACTGGTAGATTTACCTTTAAGGGAACGTGTACCAATTAATTTTGATGCTGTTTTACCGGGCCCAAGATTTTACTCTTGGAGAAGTGATGCACCTGCTACAATTTATTGGGTTGAAGCTCAAGATAATGGCGACCCATTACAAAAAGCAGATGTTAGGGACAAGGTTTTTACTTTAGCTGCACCTTTTAACGCTGAGCCAAGCAGCATAGCTTCTTTAGCTTATCGTTATGATGGGATGAGTTGGAGCGATAAAGGCTTTGCGCTAGTTTCAGAAAGCTGGAATAAAACCCGTGCTACTCGTACTTGGTTAGTCAATACTAATCAAACTGGTAGCCCTAAGTTACTTTTTGATTATTCTTCAGAAGATCGATATGCTGACCCTGGCAACCCTGTTTTTAAGCGTAGCGATTTAGGCACAAATATAATGATGACTGCTAATGATGGCAAAAGCATTTATTTAATAGGTGCTGGTGCTTCTACTGAAGGAGATCGTCCATTTTTAGACAAGCTAAACTTAGAAACAGGTAAAACAGAAAGGCTTTGGCGTTCTGAAGCACCTTATTATGAATTTCCACTCTCGCTAATTGATGAAAATGCTCAACTTGTTTTAACTCGTCGTGAGTCAAAAACTGAGCCACCAAACTTTTTTCTTAGAGATTTATCAAAAAATAAATTACAAGCAGTAACTAGTTTTCCACACCCTAGCCCACAATTTGCCAATGTACAAAAAGAGCAAATCCGCTATAAACGTGCTGATGGAGTGGATTTAACAGCTACACTTTATCTACCTCCAGGATATTCAACTAAAGATGGAAGACTCCCACTAGTAATGTGGGCGTATCCTCAAGAATTTAAGAGCGCGGCAGCAGCAAGTCAAGTTACTGATTCACCCTATAGATTTGTAAGAATTAGCTATTTTGGCCCTCAATTTTTACTTGCTCAAGGCTATGCGGTTCTTGATGACCCAACAATGCCAATTATTGGAGAGGGTGACAAAGAGCCTAATGATACTTATTTACAACAACTTGTAACTAGTGCCGAAGCTGCTGTTGAAGAAGTCGTCCGACGTGGAGTAGCTGACCGAGATAAAATTGCTATTGGTGGTCATTCTTATGGTGCCTTTATGACAGCAAACTTACTTGCTCATTCACGCTTATTTCGTGCTGGAATTGCTCGAAGCGGTGCTTATAACCGAACTTTAACGCCCTTTGGATTTCAGGCTGAGGAACGTACATTTTGGCAAGCACCTGAAACTTATGTAAAAATGTCTCCTTTTGTTTATGCAGATAAAATTAAAGATGCTTTGTTAATTATTCATGGTGAAGCAGATAATAACCCCGGTACTTTTCCAATCCAAAGCGAGCGACTCTATCAAGCAGTCAAAGGTTTAGGTGGAACAGTTCGCTTAGTGATGTTGCCAAATGAAAGCCATGGCTATCAAGCACGTGAATCTATTCTGCATATGCAATGGGAGATGATTGAGTGGCTAGATAAATATGTTAAAAATGCGAAAACACAACAAGCAGAAAAGTAATTTTTGTTAAAAATGCGAAATAAATAAATCAGGCGACACAATCATTTTATTATGTCGCCTGATTTTATTTTGATTTAGAAAATTTCTAGTTTAGAAAATCATTTAGTGCTACACGGAGTCTAGCGTTTAGGTCATTAAATGCTAAATCATCAATAACCCAATTTTCCAATTGATCTTTACCAATAGAAACTGAATGTTGTTTTCCTGTGTTAGAAACAAAATTAACTCTATCGCCACCCGTATAAACTGCACGGTAATTAGTTCCATTAAGTTGAATATTGCGGTCAAAAGAAATATTTGCTGGTGGAGTTTTAAGATTTGTTCCTCGTGCGCCAGGTGTTCTTAAATCATCTAAAAAGTTACGGAAAAAGGATTGAGTAACTGACCGAGTTTGTCTATCTAGTGTAGGATCAAGCTTTGTGTCATAGCCAAAGCCCAAAGTTGAGTTAGCTTGTTTATAATTTTCTAAATTCCAAGTTAAAATAGACAATGCAAAAACATTAGCAGCAGGCTTAGAAGCTTCGCGAAAATCTTTTGCTCCACCAGCAGCAGCCCTCATCATATTAAGAGCCGTTAATCCACTAGAAATTGCATTTGATGGTCTTAACTGGCCTGATGCAAGCGGTTTAGGTTGACCCTGGTTATTTTTAGGGTTATTTCCATTTGGCTCAGTTAGGTTAAGGGCTACTGTAGGCAAATTATTTTTGTTATAACCAATAGGTAAATTGTCTAGCACTCCACCATCAACAAGCTCTACTTCACGACCTGTAGCAGGATCAATCATTTGGACACTATCATAAAGTCCAGGTATTGACATTGAAGCACGAACAGCTAGAGCAACTGGGGTGTTAGGAGTTGTTTCTTGGCTAAAAACAAAAATACGGTTTTCTACTTTTGATAAATCTTCTTTACCGGCAGGCAGTTGGCTATCGTTATACTTAGTTGTAATAATTTGGCAAGGAATTGGCAAATCTGCAAATGTAACTGGGCGATCTTTAATTCCAGTAATTTCTCTTAACTTTTGATCAAATAGGTCATAAGCAGCACTTCCATTAAACAATCCTCCATCCACATCAAAACCAAAATCAAAAAGCTTTTGCAACCGTTCATCTTTAGCAAAATCGTCTGCTGTTTTAGGATCTCCCCCAGCAGCAATTAAATCCGCAGCAATTGAGCCGGCAGATGTTCCACTAACGCTAGTTGGAATTATTCCTAGCTCATACATTGAGGAAAATGCAGGATTATAGCGTTTTCCCTTTCCTCCACCACCTTCTAAAGCTAAGTGAACTCCTACAGGTTCGCCATCTGTAACAGGCATTCCTTGTGCCGCACGGTTGCTAGCTACAAGTTGTTTATATTCTCCTAAATTGTTAACAGTAATATTACTTCCATTTTCACCCTTAAAAGTAATAGGTTTACCATTGCTAAAAAGTAATTTATTTGGGTCAGGTGGTTGTGTTACAGGCACTTTTGTAGGGAATTTACTAGCATTAATTTGACCGTTATTTAGCTGAGAAGACATAAATTGTGGGTCAACCCAAACTGTGCCGGGTTTTGGTGCAGTTTGAGCGGTATAACCATATTTAGAACGTAATTGGCTTTCCGCTGTTAAAAATTGGCTACGTACACGGGCAATTTCTGCTGGATTTGTGCCTTGTTGCTCTAGTTGGCGAAGTTGAGTTTCTAGCTGTTTAACTTGTTGAATAGAAGTACGAAAATCTTTTGTGCCATTAAGAAAATCTTTATTGCTAATTGCACGAGGGCCTAAAAAATCTATGTTTGCTGTATCCGTTAGATTAGCTCTGCTAGCTTCTGCACTGCTGCGACTACGATTAATCCCTATTTGAATGGCATCAGCTAAAGTTTGTTTTGGAGGAAAACTTTTAGCTATTTGTTTAGCAAATTGTGCTTCTTGACGAGAAGCTATTGAGTGAGATGCAGTAATTTTATTTAAGGATTGACTAATTCTATTTTGTGTATTTTGAGAGTCAAAAGATTGTCTAGATGCCGTAGTTTGTTCTTCTAAACGGGATTTTAAGTCTATATCAACTGTTTGGGTTTTAGCAGATTCAGTTTTAGCAGATTCAATTTTAGCAGGTTCAATTTTAGTAGGTTCAATTTTAGTAGTATTATCTAATTGTTGTGGCAAACGCACATCATTATTAATTTTCATTTGTTTTTTTTAGGGCCTTTCTCAGAGAATTAGCAAAAGTTGTGGGCTAGGCTCTATCATCGGCAAAATTTACTAATAAGTTGCATTGGAAAAAATTTTTTAGGCTGGTTACAAAACAGAGCTATTACTAGTAGAAACAACTAAGCCTAGCTATTAGACTAGGCTTTTTGTTTTATTCATCTTTTGTTCCTGCATCTTCTGATTCTTCGTCTTCTTCAACTACTTTTTTCTTAGGCTTTTTGGGTTCCTTTTTATCTTTTTCCTCTTTTTCTAATGAAGTATTACGTAAGGCACTAGGGTCATAAGCTTTAATAATTTGCTTTTTCTTTCCATTAGCTAAAGTTTGCTCAAAAATTACTTGATCTGCATCAATTTGAAGTATCTCCCCATCATAAAAAAGCATGCCGCTATAACCAAAAAATAAACGACCATTAACAGCCTTTAGAAATGCACCATAGCCTTCAACAGACTTGTAAATACCATTAACAGAAATCTCATCAATCAAATACGGTTGAGAGGTTTCACGCGCTTCACCTCGTCTTATAGCTAAACGTTGTTCATTAAGACGATCACCTAGATTAGGCATTTCTTCTAAAACTTCTTCTTTAGCCGCAGTTTTTTTCTTTGAGATATTTTTAGTTTTTGTTTTTTTAGCTTGCGTTGCAGTAGGGTTATTGTTGGTTGGTTGTTGTGTTGCTTGTGTTTGATTGACTAAGAAAAAACTCTCAGCAACCAAAACAGCTATTAAAAATATTACAAACAATAAATTCTTAGTTTTCATAACTTTTGGTATTTTTTGATAAATAAATAAAGAGTTAAAGGTTGGCTTAATTGTACGACATTATTGCTATTTAGTGCAAAACGAAAAGTCTAAATTTACAAATCTAAGAATTATCCCTAGTCAAAGTAATTAGTCTATAATAATTAGCTCCTGCAAATGAGGTTTACCATAGATTGCAGCACCAGTTTTTACTAACAAATTTGGTAGAATTTTTGCTTGACCTTCGCCATGAGTATGTCCACATAAAACCAGCATTTCTTTTTCAGGATGATCGCTCATTATTTTATAAAGCACATCTCCAACAGCTTTACAGCTAAAAAATGGTAGATAATTATTGTCAGAAACTTTTCCACGATGCCAACAAGTTTCTTGAAAAGGTGGAACATGAGTAACTAAAACAACTTTTTCATACCTAGAAAGTGCTTTAGGTAAAATACTTTCTAAAAAGCTTGCAGCTTCATCACCAAGGCGGTTTAACACCTTAAAAAGTTCTCTATTATCTGGCACAACTAAATCACTAATTAAAAGAAAATCATTAAGTATTACTGGAGAGTTATGAAAATCTCCAAAACGACCATCGCCCCAACCATCATGACCAAGCAAGCAGGTTTTTGATGTTAGTTCCACAATTTCTACGGCTGGAAGCCATTTAAGAAATGAAGTTTCTTGACTTAGTTGAGTTACCTCCTGCCTAACTTGAGCAATTTCCCCGAAGTAAAAATCATGATTGCCTAAAACAAAATATATAGGAATTTGTAAGTTTTCTGCAAGTAATTCTAAGTGTTTTTTTAGATGGGGAGTTTCTGAAATATCTCCGCTAATAATAAGTGCTTGAGGTTCAGGTTTTAATATTTCATTACAAAAAAGCTTTATTGCTTCCTTACGTAAAAAATTCAAGTGTATATCTGTAACCCAAGCTAACCTATTCATAAATTTTTCCTAAAAAATTAAAAATTAAACAAACTTATTAATTAAAGCATATTTTTAGAGTTGATCAAAAACATAAAGCTTTTAATTTTTGCTTTATATTTTTGATCAAAAATAGGTTTAGAAGTTTCTACATACCAGTTTCATCGGCTGAAGGGCCATAAATAGATGGAACGGCTACATCATTAAGACGTAGATAAACGCCTAATTGAGCGCGATGATGAACATTATGATTTAGGATAAAGCTACGAACTACAGCCACTTTAGGCATAGCAAAAACTGTTTGACCACCACTTAATAAAGTCCATGTTCCCATCAAGGTTTCATTGCTAGCTGAAGCTAAGGCTTCCCGAGCATCAGCAACATTTTTATCAAACATTTCCAAAAGTTCAGCTACAGAGCCAGCTTTTGGAGTTTGAAAGCCTTCGCCATCTTTTGGGGCAATATCAAAACTATCTTGATTAACACTTATTCCCATCCAGCTAGGAAGATTAGCTAAATGTGAGGCTAAATCTATCATAGACATAGACTTTTCGTGTGGTTTCCAATCAAATTTATCTGCTGGTATGCGTTCTAAGGATTTTCTTGTCCCCGCCATTTCATGATCAAATTCTGGTAATAATGTATCGCTGATTTTCATTAGTTCCTCCAAGAAATTAATTAAAATTATTGTAAGTTGATTTTCTAGTGGGGTGAATAATAGGCGAAGTTGCTAATAAAAATAAAGCGGTTTTGCCTATTTTTTGGTAATAATAGATAAAAGTTAATGAGTTTCTATAATATATTTTTATTTATGGAATAATTTAAGTTTTTAAGAAGAAATTGTGTAAGTTAAGAACTATCCAAAACATTAAAAATTTTGCTAAAATAATCCAGCCCAAAATTGTTATTTAATGGTAGTTTCATGCCTAAATTAATTATCAAAATAAAAGAAACAATTCCATTGCTTATCAATGCTATTGTACAAGGGTGGTTTAGTTTTCCGCCAAGAATTAGAGTTTTACTTTCTGCAAGTGCTACATTTTTATTAATAATGATCGGATTTATATTTGTTTTACAATATCAATTAAAACAAACACCTGTTGAAGTAGTTGATCTATCTCATGCCTTAATATCCACAAAAAAAACTATAGAAGAAACTAAACCTAACATAGAAAAACAGACCCTTGTTATTGATTCAACAGAACAAGCAATTGCAGCAGACGCTTTTGATGATGATGACACAATCATAGTAACAAAACGTGAAATTTCTGAACAAGAAATGTTTCGTATCAGTAATGATTGGCTTTATCCACAAGTACAAGAGCTTAAACGTCGAGTAAAAGATATTACTATTTCGATAGAAAAAGATAAAAAATACTTAGAAGAAAATGCTTATTTAATTGAACCAACCAAAAAAGAGATAGCTCAACTAGAAAAAGAATATCAGCGAACTAGTGCAGCCTTAGATCTACCACAACTTTCTAGTAATTCTTTTCATGATGAAATGCAGCGGCGTTATGATGATGTTAGGGTACGTTTAACTGCGGCACGAAAAAAATTAGCTGTCTTAGAACAAGTTGTTGCTTCAACAGAACGCCGTAAAACCGCTAATGAACAAGCTTTACCACAGATAGAAATTGAAGCTAATAATTTAAGTCAGCGTTTAGAAAAACTCTACTCACGTGACGCAAAAATTCTAGCAACCACTTATGAATATGCTAGTTCTGGAATCAAAACCCTGCCTTTACTAAGATTTATAGGAAATGGTTTTTGGAATCTAGGTATGTTGCAAGAGCTTAAAACTGCTTATCGCGTCCGTTTTCAGCGTGATTTACCTGTTAGTGCTTTAGGGCAAAGTAAGACACATGATCGTATGGGCTGGGATCATACTAATGCCGCAGATGTAGCACTTCATCCTGGTACTACTGAAGGTCAATGGCTAGTTGCTTATCTTAAGGATCAAGGTATTCCTTTTATTGCTTTTCGTTCAGCTATGTCAGGTCATTCTACAGGCCCACATGTTCATGTTGGCCTTGCTAGCAAACGCCTAAGACGCTAAAAACTAAGTATTTATAGCTAATTAGCTAATTGGTTAGCTTTGGGGGATCTTTAGGATTTTTAGCTAAAGTTCTTAATACTATTTCTTCCACTTTTTAGAAACACTTGGGACTATTTTTTGGCTGCCTCCAAAAAACTGTCTTATAAGCATTGACACATTAGCGTTTACCTACATCTCTATGTGTAGCACGTGCTTTATAGCCGCTTTTGCGTAGGCGTTCACAAAGAGTTTCTGCAATCATTACAGAACGGTGTTGGCCTCCAGTGCAACCAATGCCAATAGTTAAATAGCTACGTCCTTCCCGTTGATAACGTGGAACAAGAAATTCTAGCAAATCACTAAAACGATCTATTGTTTCAGTAACTTCTGGGAAAGTTAGCATATAATCAATGACTTCTGTATTGCGCCCGGTTAATGGTCTTAGATCTGGCACAAAATGTGGATTAGGTAAAAATCTTACATCAAAAAGTAAGTCTAACGCTAAAGGCATACCATCTTAAACCCAAAACTCATTATAGTTAAGTTCATATTTAATGAACCTGTATTTGTAGCAAATTCATCTACAAAATATTGCCGTAAAGTATGAACAGTATGCTCAGAGGTATCAACAATAATATCGGCTAGATCCCGAATGGGGGCAAGTAATTTTTTTTCTGTACGAATTGATTCTAATAGGTTATCAAAACTTTCTACTAAAGGATGTGGTCGGCGAGTTTCTGAAAAGCGGCGTTGCAAGGTTTCATCACTTGCTTCTAAAAAAACCATACTAATTTCTAAATCTGTTTTATGTTGTAACTGTTCATATATTGGAGGAAATTCTGTTAAGAAATGTCGCTCTCGGCTATCTATTACTAAAGCGGCTTGAGTAATATTTTCTTTAGTACGTCGGCATAGTTCAATAAAAGTAGGTATTAAAGCAACAGGCAAATTATCAACACAAAAATACCCTAAATCTTCAAAAGCTTTTATTGTAGTATGTTTACCTGAGCCACTTAAACCAGTAATAATAATTATTTGCAAACTCATAAGCTATTTTTCTTGTCTACTAGGTTTTATTCCTAAAGCAGCAGCATGACGATTAGTAAACTCTTGCACTGCATTTATCCCTCGAAGTTTTAGTAAATGATTTCGTACTGCCACTTCTACTAAGGTAGAAACATTACGCCCAAAAGTTACTGGCAGTCTAATTAGAGGGATATGTAACTCTAAAATTTCATTAAATTCTTCTTCTAAACCTATTCGGTCATAAAATTTATGTTGTTCCCAACGCTCTAGCTTAATAATTAAGCTTAGCCTTTGACTTAAGGAGATGGAAGAAAAACCAAATAAGTTTTTAATATTTAATATTCCTAACCCTCTTATTTCCATATGGTCTTGAACCATAGTAGGTGCATTACAAACAAGTTTATCCGACCCTATTCTACGTACTTCTACAACATCATCTGATACAAGGCGATGTCCTCGAGTAATTAAATCTAAAGCACATTCACTTTTACCTACACCACTTTCACCTTGCAGAAGTATTCCCATTCCAAACATATCTATCATTACACCATGTAATATAACTAAGGGAGAAAGTTTTTCCTGTAGAAATTCTGTTAGTTTAGCTGTAGCAATAGAGCTAATTTCTGAGGTGACTAAAACTGGAAGTTTGGCTTCTTCTGCTAGGATAATTAACTCTTTTGGAGCATCCAAGTCCCTAGTTAATAGAATAACTGATAGATTTTTTAATGGTAGATTAGAAAATATCTTAAATCGTTCTTCTGAAGTAAGTTGCGTTAAAAATGTATGTTCACTTTTACCTAAAACTTGAATTCGCCCATAGTCTAGGGAATTACCTCTCTGAGCAAGAGCAAGTCCTAGGCGTTGAAGGTAGCAGACATTTATTTCTCGATTTAATCCAGAATCACCAGCAAGTATGCGTAAGTCAAGATAATTAATGGCTTCTTTTAGAATTTGATAAACGCTAATACTTGGTTTTATTGGTGTGTTCATAAAGATAAAAAGATAATAAGTAGGGTTGGCCCTAAGATTTAATAAATCTCAGGGCCAAAAAAACTAAGGCTCAATTAATCCAAAATTTCCATCATTACGTTTATAAATTACAGCAACGCCATCTGTTTCTGCATTTCTAAAAACTAAAAAATAGTCCTCTGAAATCCTTAATTCTTGCATTGCTTCTTCTGCTCTCATAGGCTTAGTAGCATAGCGTTCAGAGCGCACAATCCTTGGTTCATTGGTGTTTGTTGCTTCTTCTGCTGCAAGCTCTGGAACACCAATTACTGCTACAGTACTTGGTGAGTGGCGTTTTTGATCGGTTTTTTTCTCTTTTAATCTTAAAGCTTGTCTTTCTAATTTATCAGCAGCTTGAGAAATAGCTGTATACATATCCTCAGTTTCTGCCTGTACAGTTAGCTCTTGATCGCGCCAACGAAAGATAATTTCTGCTTGATGACGATGTTTTTCTACTTCTAGGATAATATGTGCTTTTCCTGCTTTTTCAAAATCAAAAACTTTCTCGATTTTCTCTAATTGCTCTTTGGTATGTTTTTTTATTGCTTCTGTAATATCTACATGTCGCCCTGTGAACTCAACTCTCATAGTTTTTTCAGCATATAACCTAAAATAAGTTATATAACTGCCTCCTAAAAATAAAATTAAAGACCTAAATACTTATCCAACAATACGCCTTTCACGTGAACCCGCAATATTCATCTGATCCCTATACTTAGCAACTGTGCGCCGGGACATCTTCATCCCCTCTTTAGCCAAGCGTTCTGCAATCTCTTCATCTGTTAAAGGGTTACGTGCATCTTCCATTTCTATCATTTTTTTAATCTGTAATTTAATTACTCTAGTAGAAACTTCCTCTCCATCATCGTTAGTCATTCCTTCGGTAAAAAATCTTCTTAGCTCAATTACTCCTTGAGGGGTATGAGCATATTTACCATTAACAACACGTGAAACTGTGGAAAGGTGCATTTCTATATCTTCAGCAACATCTTTTAGCATCATTGGCCTAATATGTTGAGTACCATAATCTAAAAACTCTCGTTGTCTTCTTACAATTGACTCACATACTTTATAAATGGTTTGCCGGCGATGTTCAATGTTTTTTAGTAAATCTACTGCGGAACGAAACCGATTTTTTATATAATCTCTTGTCTCTTTGCTAGTTTCACCAGCCTCTAACATCCGTCGATAAGTTGAATTTATCCGTAGTTGAGGCATTCCATCATCATTAAAATGTATATAGTATTCATCATCTATTTTTTCAATATAAACTTCTGGCTCAATATATTGAGTATTTTTTATTGCATACTTACGTCCAGGATATGGATCTAGCTTGCGAATTACTTCTAACTCAGCTTTTAATTGGTCTAAGGTAATATTTAACTCTTTAGCTAAATCAAGCAAGCGATAAGGTTGTAAACGGTCTAAATAACCAGTAACAAGCTTTGTTGCTAGTCGGCTAGCACAACCCATTTGTTCTAATTGTACTAATAAACATTCTTTCCTATCTAATGATCCAACGCCTACAGGCTCAAAAGTTTGTACAGTACGACGTGCTTTTTCTACAATATCTAAAGACCAATCGCCCATTTCCATAATTTCTGGTAATGTTGCGTCTAAATAACCATCATCATTAAGATTACCAATTATAGCTTCAGCAGCTTCTCGGCTTTGTCCAGAAAGTCCAGACATATTTAACTGCCAAAGCAAATGTTCAGATAAAGTCATTGGGCGAGTAAGCATATTCTCAAAAGACGGACGCTCTCGCTCCTCATGTTCATAAGTCTTATAGCCAGGGTCTAAATATTCTTCAAAAGTGCTACCAAAATCTATTTCTTGAAAAGAATCTGGATTAACATCTGTGTCTGTGTCTACCTCTTCATAGTTATTTTCTTGGTTAGTTGTTTTACTTTCTATGGATTCAGTCATTGACTCAGTCATTGTTGAACGTTCGCTAGGAACTATTTCTGGAGCAGCATTATTTTCTGCTGCATATAATGATTCATCCATAGTAGAGATTGACTCTACAGTTTCTCCAGGGCCAGTTTCATCTATTTCAAGTACAGGGTTTTCTAGTATTTCCGTTTGAACAAGATCTTGCATTTCTAGAGTTGTCATTCCTAACAATTCTATTCGTTGCCTCATTTGCGGCGTTAATACTAATTGTTGTCTAAGACTTGTGCTTAAATTTGGCTTAATTGACATAGTAGAATACTCTTGGAGTTTAGAACTTAAATCTATTTTTACCTTAACTAACAGAAACTACTGTTAGCAACTTAACTACATCCTAAAGTTCTCTCCTAGGTAAACCCGTCTTACCTCTTTATCTGAAGTAAGTTCCTCAGGTGTACCTGCTCGAAAGATTGACCCATTGTTAATAATATAAGCTCTATCAGTGATTGCTAATGTTTCACGTACATTATGATCTGTAATTAAAACACCTATACCACTAGCTTTTAAGCGATTAACAATTTTCTGAATATCCAGTACTGCAATTGGATCAATACCTGCAAAAGGCTCGTCTAAAAGAATAAAATAAGGTTTTAAGGTTAAACAACGAGCTATTTCTGTACGTCGTCGCTCTCCACCAGATAACGCATATCCTTTTGTATGGCGTACATGAGCAATATCTAATTCTTCAAGTAACTTTTCTAGTTGTTCTTGGCGTTCTCGCCAAGAAAGTTCTAATGTTTCTAAAATAGCTAAAATATTTTTTTCTACAGTTAGTTTACGAAATATTGAAGCCTCTTGTGGTAGATATGAAATACCGCGTCTTGCCCTTAAATACATTGGCAAATTAGTTATATCTCCACCACCTAAGTCAATATGTCCAGCATCAGGCTTTTCTAAACCAACAATCATATAAAAACTAGTAGTTTTGCCAGCACCATTTGGGCCTAGTAGTCCTACTATTTCCCCGCGTTTTACCTCTATTGCAACGTCATTAACAACACATCTGCCCCGATAGGACTTTTTTAATCCTTCCGCACGCAAAAATTCTGGCCCTTTATCTGGGGTTTTACTGGTAATTTCTCTCGGCAGTTGACGAGGAATTGTTAAAGACTCAACCTCTATTAGGTTGTTGACGGCAGATACTTGTTCTAGGCTAATTTCACTAGCTTTGTTTCCCAGCGTTTCTATCTCAACGTTAAGTTTTTTAGTTTTTTTTCCCACAGCAGCTTCTTTACTCCTCATTAGAACTTTTGTGCTTCAACGTTGAACTTCGTGGGTTGATCTGACTCGTCGTGTGCCTCGTTGGTCATCGACGAAGATTCTATCATCGCCCCCCATCAAAGTCAATCTACGACCTGTTATTGTCCCTTGCAAATCTGATACCACCCTTGCCATATTTCCGGTTAAGATAGTTTTTTGGTCTTGAGCAGTATATTCCGCTTCATCCCCTTCACCACGTCTACCAGGTTGTGTTAGAACAACTTTTTCAAAAGCTTCTAAACGTTTTAGCTCATTTATTTCTGATTCTAGGAAAATTTTTACTTGTGCTGCTTCTAACATTTCATTGCCCTGTTTAATTTTTACTGAACCCTGATACATTGCAAAACGCTCTTTGTCTAAATAGTTCATTGCATCAGAAGTAGCGAAAATTGGCACAATTTGCTGGTTATTTTTCCCCTCAACAGCACTTTTTCTTGTTTGATATAAAGCAGAAGAAACTTTACCTGTAGCTAACATCTTGCGCTCATCTCGAAAAAGTTCTAATTTTTCTGCTCTAACAAAATTATCATCCTGCCAGGCTCTTGCATCCCCTGTATAAATTGCTTCTCCACGTGCATTAAAAATATGTAAATCTTTTGATGTAATAAATACTGGTGCTTTCATATTACGAAAAGGTGTTGCTTGTCCTGTTGTTGATGGACTGTAATAAGTTGAGCGAACCTTTCCACGAGCAAAACTTTCCTGCTTTTCTGTCCAAAGGTCTATTTCATCTGCTTGTGTTCGTGCTTGTTCATCCCAAACCATTACTTTACCTTCTCTAAGCTCTATTACTTTTTTTATACTATCATACTTAGCTTTTTCTGCTAAAGCATTGCGACTACCTTCTTGATACTTAAAGTTACCTTCTTGTAGTGCTTGAAGAAGTTCGCCGCTAGTTCTCTCAAAATTAGCTTTAGCCTTGTCGCTCTCGCTAATACGTTTTGGTAGCGGTTCTTTAGAAATAGTCTCTATTTCCAATTTAACTTTCCCTTGAGCATTTAGTTCACGTACAGCATTATCTGACTCAAAAAAAGCTAATTCCATTTGTTCTGCTGTCATCAAACGTTTTTCAGCACCAGGAATTTCTTTTATTGGTGTGATAGTAACGCTAGCTTGTCCTAAGGCTTGGGCTAGGCGTAAAAATTGTCCTCCAGGATAATAAAAGACTTCGGCTTCATTGGATTTTAGTTCTTTTTTAGTAGGGTTAGGGACTTCTTTAGTTGGTTCAACTGCATCAACTTTTAAGTAAACATTTCCTATAGCTTTAATTTTATCTACTTGGCTACCTGCTGGGCTAGTTATAGTAGAAACTATTAGTTCATGAGCTGTTAGTGTTCTAGCTGGCCCTTTATTAGTAGTTTCTGCTTGGACATTTTTTACTGCTTGGGCGCGGGATAAATTGCCTAGATCGTCAAAGAAAAAGTACATATTTTCGGAATCAATTTTTAAATCGGCAGTTTTTGATTGATTTTCAAAATGACTTTCTCCCTGAGTTTCTGCTTGAGAAAGTTTTCCTGCTGTATTAAAGGCAAAATCCATATCAGTAGCATTTATTTTTAAGGTAGAGTCTTTTTGACGGTTTTCTAATTGGCTATTTCCTCTAGCTTCTGCTTGAGCAAGTTTACCTGCTGCGTCAAAAAAGAAATTCATATTAACTGCGCTTAAACTAAAATCGTCCCCACGCGCACTTTTTAGCTGACTTCCGCCAAATGTTTCTACTAATTCAATTTTCTTATCTTCTGTTAAATAAGCTGTTATTAAATCTGCGCTTAAAAATCGGTCTGGCTCAGCTAATTTGGCATTTCCTTCTAAATTAATTACTCTATCATCGCTAGTATATTCTGCCCAATCTCCTGTTATTTCCACTGCTTTACTAACAGATTGAGCATTGTCATTAGCAGGCAAAACTTTTATATAAACAGCTTCTTTCATTTCCAATCGACTAGGCTTTGACTCTAGTATCATTCCTACACAATTACCACTAATGCGATCCCGACTAAATTCTACCTTTTCTGGTGACTCTGCATTACCAGTAGTTTGATCATAATCTAGTATTTCAGTTTTTACTTCTAAGCCATCTTTACTAGTGATGATTACATTTTGTTGAAATCTAAGAACAGCTTTTGTTTGATCATAATCACAGAGATCTGAAGTTACTTGGCCTGAAACCGTTCCATCTTCATCAAAAAGCTCTAATTTAACTTGCTCTAGTTCATGACGAGAATCACTAAAAACTTTATCTTTAGCAGCAGTAAGACGATAGCGAGTACGACCTTCATGGTAATCATACTTAAAATTATTAAATTCTGCGGTGATTTTTTGGGTTAGTTTGATTTTTTTGTCTCGTGAAGGAGTAACGGTATTCATTCTTTTTACTAGCTGAATACCAAGCAATGTAGTTACACCTAAAAAAACTACTATTGCTATTGCTTTAGCAATTAAAGGCAATCGCCCTCTTAACATCTTACTTGCTCCTAACTAAAAGCTTTTCTTAAAATTAAGTAAAATTTGGCTACATTATAACTATAGATGACTATTAAGCTATTTTGGCTTACTCCAGCAATAGTAGCAAGAAAAGAGAGCCTAAAAAGCTAAGTCTGCTAGCAAACTAGTTATGTTTTGCCTATAATTCCCATAAATTCTAATCTAAAAATTCGTTGGTTTTTAGTAAAAAATCCATCTATTCGCTAAAAGGAAAAGCTTATGAGTAGTCCACTTAATTTTGATTTTGACCCACTTTACCCAGAAAGCGATGGTAAACCAATGGCTGACAGTACCCTGCAATTTGATTGGATTAGTATCATCAAATGGGGATTAGATAAAGAATTAAAAAATGATTTTGTAGCTGGAGATTTATTTTGGTATCCAGTAAAAGGTGACCCTTACACGCGTGTTGCTCCAGATGTGTTAGTAGCATTGGGCCGTCCAAAAGGGCCACGTCGTTCTTACAAACAATGGGAAGAAGATAATATTGCCCCTCAAGTTGTTTTTGAAATTCTTTCCTACACAAACACTAAAGAAGAAATGGCTGAAAAATTGCTTTTTTATCAGCGTCATGGCGTTTCGGAATATTATGTTTATGACCCACAACATAATAACTTAAAAGGGTGGTTGCGTGCAGGTGATAAGTTATTAGCCATTGTTCCTATTCAAAATTGGACTAGTCCGCTTTTAGGTATTCGTTTTGAGCTTACCAGTAAAGATTTCACTATTTACCATGTAAATGGTGAACGGTTCCTTGACCCAATAGAAATGAGCGAACAACAGCAACAAGCAACTAAAACTGCTCAAATAGCCGAAGAGAAATTATTACAGGAACAAAAACGCGTCAAAAAAGAACATCAACGCGCTGAAAAGGAACATCAACGTGCTGAAAAGGAGCATCAACGCGCTGAAAAATTAGCAGCTAAATTACGCGAACTAGGAATAGATCCCAGTAAGTTATAGTTAATTTATAAATTTAGGAGTTTTCATGTCACTACTTGAAGTAGGAGCCAAAGCACCAACATTTAGCACTTTTGACCAAAATGGCAAGCGAGTTTCATTATCAGACTTTGAAGGCAAAAAAATCATTTTTTATTTTTATCCTAAAGATAACACTCCAGGTTGCACAAAAGAAGCTTGTGCCTTTCGTGACCAAATTACTCAATTTCAAGATCTAAATGTTGTAGTAATTGGTGTTAGCATTGATAGCATTAAATCCCATAAATCTTTTAGTGATAAATATCAGCTTCCATTTACTTTGTTATCTGACACAGACAAAGACATAGTTACAAGCTATGGTGTTTGGGGAGAAAAAACAATGTATGGAAAGAAATACTTTGGAATAAATCGAGTAACTTATTTAATAAATGAACAAGGGGTTATCTCAGCAGTATTTCCTAAAGTAAAACCTGAAATTCATGCTGAAGAAATATTAAAATTATTAAGCCCTAGTAAATAAAAAGTTTATGGTTTAACCACTATTTTTATCAACTAGTTGCCATTTGATACGAGTATAAGCAATACGAAAACCTTGACGTTCAGCATTTTTTTGTGAAGCACTACCAGCTAAAGCACACATCATAGCAAGGTTACAACCTGCTTTAACTGCATAATTTAGCCGTGCATTTAATAATGCTAGCTGCGCTCCTTGCTTACGTGCATCAGGAATAGTGCTAGCTCCTGCTAGTAGTGCTACACCATCGCAAATACTTAAAGCACCTGTAGCAACAGCCTTGTTATCAATTTCAGCTAAAAATGAAAGCACATTTTTTCGTTTAGCACTAATTTGTGAGATTTCTAGCATAAAATCTGCGTACTCTAAAAACTCGCTCCATCCTTTTGCTGCTGTGCTGACCCATAAGTCATGCTCATTTTCTTGGACGATTCTTACATTAATTTTTTCACTATGTTTACTATTTTCATTTATTTGCAAAGGTCGAAACATCACATTAGTAAATTCTATAGGCTGATAATTTCTTTGATTAAGCAATTTAGTAGTTTCAGCATCAACAAGTGGGCTAACTTCATGAAAAACATGGGCTTGAAATTGCTTATAAAAATCTTCTATTTCTATAAGTTCGCTTTCTGTAATTGGCTGAAAAATACCTAATCCAAAAGTTTGCGTTAGTGGGGATTTAACACCGTCATACATTGCGTAAGCACCAGCAATATTTTTCCAACAAGCTCCGCTTTCAGGAAAAAGCTTTGCTCTAGTTTCAACAAATTCAACATTACTAATAGCTTCCACTTTTTCTAAACGTTGTGAGAGTGCTAAATCAGCAAAAGGAAAATTATTAATTTGCACAGTCATAATTCTATCTTAGATTCCTAACGTAGTTTACTTATTAAGAAATAGCAATAGGGCGAAAAATCGCCCTATATTGTTTTGCTAACCACTTTAATTAGTTCACTTACCTTTTTTCTCTACCTTTGCCCAAGTGTCTTTAAGTGCAACTGTGCGGTTAAACACCAACTTTTCAGCAGTAGAATCTGGATCTAAGCAAAAATAGCCTTGTCTTAAAAATTGATAAGGTTGCCCTAAAGGAGCCTGAGCTAAACTAGGTTCAAGTTTACAGCCTGTTAAAACCTGCAAAGAATTTGGGTTTAAGTAGCTTTTATAATCTACACCTTCTTTTTCTTCATTAGGATTAGTTTTGCTAAACAAATGGTCATAAAGTCGGACTTCAGCATCTACAGCATGTTTAGCAGAAACCCAATGAAGCGTGCCTTTTACCATTCTTTGATCTTTTGACCACCCACCTTTAGTTTCTGGGTCATAAGTGCAATGTACTGCAACCACTTCACCTTGATCATTTTTTTCTACTCCTACACAAGTTATGTAGTAAGCGTGTTTTAACCTAACTTCTTTACCAGGTGAGAGACGGAAAAAACCCTTTTGGGTGGTTCTTCCTTAAAATCATCTTGTTCAATATAAATTACTTGTGAGAAAGGAACTTTTCTATTCCCAGCCTCAGCATTTTCTGGATTATTAACTGCGTCTAACTCTTCTTCTTGATCATCTGGATAGTTATCAATTATTACCTTAAGTGGATTTAATACACCCATAACACGTAGTGCATTTAGATTTAAGTCTTCTCTTAAAGTATGTTCTAGGAGGGCGATTTCTACCATACTTTCACGTTTAGCAACGCCTATTTTTTCACAGAAATTTCTAAGTGCTGCGGGTGTATAGCCTCGACGACGTAGCCCAGAAATAGTTGGCATTCGTGGATCTGTCCAACCGCTAACATATCCTTGCTTAACTAATTCTAGTAATTTTCTTTTACTTAGTACTGTATGGCTGATATTAAGACGAGCAAATTCAATTTGTTGTGGGTGACATTCAACATTTAATTCATCTAAAACCCAATCATACAATGGGCGATGATCTTCAAATTCTAGTGTACAAATAGAATGTGTAATTTTCTCAATAGAATCTGATAGACAATGAGCATAATCATACATTGGATAAATGCACCATTTATCGCCTGTTCTATGATGATGTGCTTTTAAGATACGGTAGATAACTGGATCTCTCATATTAAGGTTTGGTGAAGACATATCAATTTTTGCCCTTAATACTTTTTGGCCTTCCTCAAATTCGCCTGCTCTCATACGCTCAAAAAGGTCTAAGTTTTCCTCAACAGATCGATCTCGATAAGGACTATTTTTCCTGGCTCGGTTAAAGTGCCTCTATACTCACGCATTTGCTGTTGGTTAAGGTCACAAACAAAAGCTTTCCCCAATTTAATTAGTTCTACTGCATATTGATACATCTGCTCAAAATAATCAGACGCATAATAAAGATGTGTTTGCCAGTCAAAACCTAACCATTTAACATCTTCTTGAATAGAATCTACATATTCAACTTCTTCTTTGCTTGGGTTTGTATCATCAAATCTTAAGTGACAAACTCCCATCTGATTTTCTTTAGCAATGCCAAAATTTAAGCAAATTGATTTTGCATGTCCTATATGCAAATAGCCGTTTGGTTCTGGTGGAAAGCGTGTAGCCACACGTCCATTATGTTTATTATTTTTAAGATCTTCTGCGATAATTTCACGGATAAAATTACTAGCTGGAGTGCTAGGAGTTTCATTTACTGCTTTTTCTGTTGCTGTCATAACTTATACCTACAAAATTACAAAATTTTTATAAAACGTTTATTTGAGCTAAATTAAGCCATTCAAGGAAAATTTTCAAAGAAAAGCTACGGACTTGATTAATTTAACTTAAACCTTATTAAACTTGTCCATGCCAATTTTCTCCGCCAACTTCTTGCCAACGTGAGCAAATTGCTGCAATTTCTTTGGCTGAAAGTGGGCCATCAGCCTCCAACATTTTAGCATTTGCCTGCCAGCGTCCTGGCTGTTTGGTGCCAACTATTGCTGTACAAACTCCAGGTTGACTTAAAGTAAAGCGCAAGGCGATGGAAAAAGATTCTGCACTGCTAAGAAAATCATATTTTAGCTTTTGGATTCTTTCCCAGTAAGGATGATGATAAGCATTTTCTGGTTTCTGGGAGTTTCTCCAAACAGCATTAGCAATCGGACGTTTAGCAATTACACCTAAGTTATAGCTTTGTGCTAAAGGTAAAAGTAAATCTATTGCTTCTTGATCAGCAATACTTATAGAAGTTTGAAGACTATCAAAAGCACCTGTTTTAATAGCAAAAACAGCGTCTTGACCATCGCCGCTATAGCCAATATAGCGAGTATACCCTTTTTGACGTGCTGTTTCTAAAGCCTCTATAGCCTCGCCTTGCTTGAGTGTTTCTGAGTTACAAGAATGCAGTTGGATTAAGTCTAAAAAGTCAGTTTTTAAGGCTTTTAAGCTAGTTTCAATATGCTTAAGTAAGCCTGTTTTACTCCAATCAAATTTAGTAAAACCTTCTGCTGCACCACATTTGCTAAATAAGTAAAAATCCTTGCGTCTATTACTAACTGCTTGTCCTATTAATTCTTCGCTAGCTAAATATGCGGCAGCAGTATCAATTACATTAAGCCCAGAATCTAAGGCTTCATTAAGAAGGGTTGTAACATTTTCTAAACTAGCTCCTTCAAAACCTATTTCCGCACCACCATAACCAAGCACACTAACTTGCATATCTGTTTTGCCAAATTGCCGTTTTTCCATAGCCCTATCCTTTAATTATTTTTAAGTTTTTTAACTTCGGATAAGTTTGTATGTTTTAGTAGCGGTGCGTCAACTGACCAAAGCTATAGATTTTAATAAAATTTTCTGGGAGCGCGAGCATCCTGCTCGCAGGCAGCCAAGATAGATGTCTGCGTTCCTAGAAAAAAATTAAGGGAAGAATTGCTTCTCCCCTTGTCAGTATCGCCATTGATAGGATTTTGGAAATTAAGAGGTAAAAACTAAATTTACTGTGCTGACACGGCTTGAGCAGCCATATTATTGCCTTGACCGGCTCCTTGCATTTGCCCTAATAGTTGTTTGAGCATTTCTAGCATTTTTCCTAGCATTTCAATCATTTGTGAAATCATTTCAAGTTGTTTATTCATTCCTTCTTTTTTACCAGGAGCTTGAGCAGCTTTTTCTGCCTCGGCTGCTTTTTCTGCTTCACTTGCTCCATTTGCTTGATTCATAGGCTTTGCAGCTTGGTTAGCTTCCTTAGCAGCTTCTACGCCTTCTTGACCTTTAGGGGCAGCTTTTTCAGCTTGTTGACCACTACCAGCTTCACCATTTTTTTGGAGTTCTTGAATCATTTTTTTCAACATTTTTGTTAATTCACCTAACAATTGCTTTATTTCTTGAATAGATTGCTCCAAGCCTTGAGTGCCATTGCTAGCAGCAGTTTTAGCCATATTAGGTGATTCTGTGGGAGATTCTAGTTTTCTAGCAGTTATTCCTGCTAAATTTCCTTGTTGAGCATCTGCTAATTTGTTAACAGCTTGGTTATTATTTAGTTGATTAAGGCCAACATTACTAATAGATCCAATATTCATGCTTTCATAAAATATGCTCCCTTAAAATATTGATTTTTAACTAATTTAGAATTTTTGAATATTATGATTTTTGATATATAATTTTTCTTGGTTCACTTGCTTAATACCCAAAAGGAAAAAAACTTCATAAAAATTTTTCCTGGTTTTTGCAGAAACTTTTATGTTTTTCCGAAAAATATAATAATTAATATTAACTCGTTGCAAAATATAATAGTTAATTATATAGCAATTGTTATTTACCAATAAATCTATAAGTGATTGCAAAAAATAAAAGAATTTCTGGACTTTTTGAGCAACTTTTCTATACTGATAGCGATAAGTTCAATAATGATTCATCAGAAATAATTTAGCCATTCATTTAATAAACACATTCAAGGAGATATCATCAAAATGCGTATAGGCTCATCAAATCAAAGTCAAAATATTTCTCTTCAACAACAAACTACACAAACTCAGCAAACACAAAAAACAGGTAGTCTTTTGGGCGTAGATGCAACCTAGTACCTAGACAAGCTTCTAGCAAGCGGGTTTCTTCTTCTTTAGTTAAAATTCTTTCTCGTTTTTGTTCACAAGCTATAGAAATAAGTGCGTCGCCTTGGTTAAATGGGTTACGAATTATCCAACCTTGTTGTTTAGCTATTTCTAATGCCCGTCTAAGATAAGTAAGCTTACTGGTTGACTGTAGCAATGCTACGTTGCTTTCCTGTTTTAGTAGGCGTTTTTAGCCTTGCAAGCCGATACTTTTTAATATCGCTATAAGTGATATTTTTAATGGTTTATTGAAAAGTATTCTACTACAGGCTTAAAGTTATATCGTGCTGTATCATAGGAACGTAGCCCAAAAACTTTCGACCGTTTATATATTCAGCCTTTTGTAAGTAGTTCTCATATAGAAATTAGCTAGTTCTTGGAATGTCATTTGTTCAGCTTGTAAAGGCTTACTTATGATCGTCCAAAGTACGTAATATTTGTTTTATTAATTCTTTAGGATGAGTGCGGTTTTCAGCCTTACGGCAAATTTCTTTTGTTTTGCCATTGTCGTCTTGATAAGTAACTCTTGCGTACAACTTGCCATCTTTAATGCGGGTAGAACCTTCCTTATTTCTAGGCATTTAGCCTCCTTTTGGTCATCCCTATTTTCATCCCCATTTTGATATAAATTTGAGATAGAAATATAGGTGGAAGTACGCGAAAAGGAGACAATGAGCAAAAAGAATATTTTAGGCTTAAATATAATGAATGGAATTATTTAGTAGGTAGCTAAAAGGGCGGGCAATGGGACTTGAACCCACGACCTCTTGATCCACAGTCAAGCGTTCTAACCACTGAACTATGCCCGCCATAAGATAAAATTGAGAAAGATTTTGTTGGAAACAACTATTATAGAGATTTCTAAGTTCATTGCAAGTCTTACAAGCCTTTTTCTAGAAAAACTTACTGTGCTTAATCAAATTCTACAATTAGCCTACTTAATTTACAAGGTTACGTTTTAGTATTCTATCTAAAGTTTTTCTGTCTATACCTAAGATTCTGGCTGTTTGAGACTTATTTCCACCCAACTGACTTAAGGTATTAACAACATGTTTATATTCCACTTCTGCTAAACTTAGTAGACTATTTGCACTAAGTGATTCTCTTTTTCATCTTTATTGGATACAGATGAGATAGGCATCTCTTTAATTTCTTTAGGTAGATCATCGAGTAAAATTTTGGAATGTTTTGCTAAAACAACAAGTTTTTCAATAACATGTCCTAATTGACGAACATTTCCGGGCCAATGATAATTAGATAAGCATTCAATAGCTTCTTCTGATATTTCAATTTGTCTTTGATTTTTACTTTTTTGCTTATTAAGAAAATACTCTATTAGTAAAGAAATATCCCCTTTTCGTTCTCTTAAAGGAGCAACTACTAGTTCTACAACCCTAAGGCGATAAAGAAGATCTAGTCTAAATAGTTTTTCTTCAACCAGAAGATCTATATTTTGATTACTAGCAGCAATAACTCTAACATCAATTTTTTTAGGTTTTGATGCTCCTACAGCCAAAACTTCTCCTTCCTGTAAAACACGCAGTAATTTTGATTGAAAAGCTAGGCTAGTTTCAGTAATTTCATCTAAAAATATAGTTCCTTTGTTTGCTTCAACAAAAAGTCCTGTTTTATCAGACTGTGCGCCAGTAAAGGCACCTTTGATATGTCCAAAAAGTTCAGTTTCAAGTAAAGATTCTGTTAAAGCACCACAATTTACAGCAACAAAGTTTTCTTTAGAGCGGTGGCTTAATTTATGAATTTCCTTTTTGCAATTACTTCTTTTCCAACCCCTGATTCACCTAAAATAAGGACAGTAGAATCAGTTTTTGCTACCTTACCTACTTGCTTAAACAACTCTAGCATTATAGGACTATTGCCAACTAATTTATCGCTTTCTATTTCTGAGATGATTGCTTGTTTATCTTCGGTTTTTGCTGAACTGTTTACTCTATCTAAAACTTTCCTAACTATATCTGTTAGCTGTGTTGCACTAAAAGGTTTTGTTAGATAATCTTGCGCACCATTATTTATAGCATTAGCTGCACCCATAAGGCTAGCATGTGCAGTAATTAGAATAACTTCTACTTTAGGATCTCGCTTTTTTATTTCCTTAAGTAATGTATCTCCATCAATATATGGCATTTGTACATCAGAGATAACTAAATCTATATCACCTTCTTCTAATCTTCTTAGTGCTTCTTTACCATTGTTAACTGCAACTGTATCAAATCCCTCTTCTTGAAGAACTAAATCTATTAAAGACAAACAAGCTTCATCATCATCAACTAATAGTATTTTACCTGTATAAGAAAATTGACTCATCGTAATTACCTATCTATATTACTTAATATTTCTTTTAGAGATTTTAATAATGTTTCTGCTGTATAAGGTTTAGTAACTTTTTTTACTAAGTTAGACAAAGAATCCAGTTTAGAGTAAGCATTTAGATCATTACTAGTAGCAATTATTTTTATTTTGGGATTAGCTTTTTTAATGAAGAAATTACAATAGCCCCTTCAACTTCTGCTGTCAACATATCAACTATAACAACATCAATGTTTTGCTGTTTTTCAAAATAAATTGCAATTGCTTCAGCACCACTATTAGTTGATAAAATTTTATAATTATAAGCTTCTAAAGCTGTTTTAGATCTCAAGAGTAGATATTTCAGAGTCAACTAATAACACAGTTTGATTATTACCAACAAGAGATTCTTTTTTTCCACCCAAAGATTCTTTAATTTCTTCATCATTTATTGCAGGCAAATATATAGAAAAGTAGTTCCTTTATTTAACTCGCTATGGACTCTAATGATACCTTTATGTTTTTCCACTATGCTAGCAACCATTGCTAGTCCTAAACCTGTACCTTTAGCTCCTTTAGTAGTAAAAAAAGGCTCAAATATTTTTTTAACTTGTTCTTGGCTCATACCAATTCCTGTATCTGAAACAGAAATTTGTACAAATGCAGCAGCACTTTTTAATTCTTTAAATCCTCTAGATTTTCAAGTATTACATTTTTAACTTTTATACTAAGCATACCACCTTCAGTCATAGCATCTCGTGCATTAACACATAGATTCATAAGCACTTGAAAGATCTGCGTAGCATTTGCTAGCACCAACCATATTTTAGATGAATAGTCTGTAAATATTCTAATATTTTGAGGAAAACTAACTTTTAACATGTTAAGTAATTCTTCAAGAACATATTTGAAGATCTATGGTAGTTTGACTACTTTCTATACCTTTAGCAAAAGAAAGTATCTGTTTAACCATTTCCGATCCCGTTTAGTAGATGTTTCTACTCTCTCAATAAGTCGTAAGCTCCGTTCATCTGCCCGCCTTTTAAGTAGATCAAGAGAAAGTGTAATGGGTGTTAAAAAGATTATTTAGATCATGAGCTATACCACTAGCTAGAGAACCCAAGTTTTCCATTCTTTGTGTCCTTAAAAACTGGGCTTCTAGTTTCTTTTTTCTGTAATATTAGTATTAACAAGTAAAAATTTTTTTTGGGTTTCCTGAATTATCATAAACTAGCGACCAATGGCTAAGAACAACCATATCATTTCCTTTAGAGTCTTGACTAGCAATTTCTCCTACCCATTCATTAGATTTTAGGGTAGTTTCAATAATATTATTAACTAGGTTAGATTGCTGGTTTATTATTAAATTAGAAATTTTTGCACCTATGGCTTTTTTCCCTTTCTATTGCATAGAGATTAGCTGCTTCTGCTCCAAAAAATTACTTTTTGTTTTTAGGTCACAAGCGATTATAGCTTCATAAGAAGCATCTATAAGTTTTAGGTGTTCCCCAGTCTATCTTCATCTTGTTTACGCTTAATAGCTGTAACTAATGTATGAGCAATTGTTTGTAAAAAATTAGCTTCATTGCTTGTA
Organism: Blastocatellia bacterium; assembly: GCA_016713405.1. Classification (NCBI taxonomy): domain Bacteria; kingdom Pseudomonadati; phylum Acidobacteriota; class Blastocatellia; species Blastocatellia bacterium. The sequence goes on along the minus strand of JADJPF010000001.1, from coordinate 659,101 downwards.
AAAAGCCGTTTGCTACGAGTAAAAGCCCCTAGAAAACCAAAAACTTCATTGTCTAGGTATAAAACTACACTAACTCCACTAGTAAATTTTTGTATTCTAAAAAATTCAGGTACATTAAACCTAAGATCTGTTTCTAGGTCATCAATAATAAGCGGCCTGTAGAACCCAATAATATATTTACCAATGAGTTAGAGTTTACAGACGCAAAGCTTGAGCTATTAGGGTTAAATTTTAAGTCATTTTTTATAAGTCCAAAACTTTCTGTTCTTAAAAAATAAAGTGTTATCTGTGTCAAATTCAAGTATAAAACAACAATCTATGTTTAAGATTTCTTTAATAGAATTTATAAAATATTCCATTAACTTAGAGATATCTGATTCTAGTAAGGCTTGTCTACCTAATCTAACTAACACGGATTGTTGATGGCTTTAGTTAATAAGCTCTCTTTGAGTAACTTTTTGTTGGTTTCTAACTTTGTTTTTGTTGAATATGTTGATAGCTGTCAACAATTATACCTAATGCTTCTACTGCTGGTTCTACTAATTCTATATTTTTTTCATTATAAGCAAATGTATCATTAGCTAAGATTAAAACACTAGTTGTTTGTTTTTGGCATTTTATTGGAATACTTAGAAATTTCCTTAGCTTAAATTTTTTTACAGCAAGATTATCATTAGTTAAATTTTCTATTTGGTTTGAAGAAGTTAAAAGAGTTTTTTAGCTAAATAAGCAAGTTGATTATGTAATGAAATATTTTTCAAAAGATGTTTTTTTTTTTCTATTTCTTCACACATAAGATTATTAATTTCAGCATTTATAACTTGTTTAACATTAGTAATAATTTCTAGTTTTGCATTATCTATAAAAACCTAGCCCTGTAAATTGGCTTTTAGTTTCATTAGAAACAGCTTCTAATATTGGATAAACAGCCTTTTTACATCATGTTCTTGCAAAAAATTGTCATTGATTCAGATATACTTGTTAATATTTTAGTTTGTTGTTGAAGTAATTTATTTACTATTTTAAGCTCAGATATATCTCGAATTGTTGCTATAAAAAATAATTGTCCATCTGCAAAGATTTAGAAATTGCAATCTCTATTAAAACTCATTACCAGTTTTGTGCAGCCCCAAAATTTTTGCTTTGTATTAGAAACAACTGTTTGGTTAGAAACCTGTTCAATATAGGAATTATAAACATCATAAAATCTACTTGGTATTAAAAGTTTTACTGATTTGCCTAATATTTCATCCTCAGAATAACCAAATATTTCCCTAGCACTATGGTTAAAAATAGAAATTTGTTGTTTTTCATCAATGACAACAATCCCATCAGCAACTAAATCTAAAGTTTGGGATAATATTTGTTTAGAAAGTGAACTGACAGGTTTATTATTTTTTTAGCTCCATTCAAGTAACCCCTACAATATAATATATAATCCATAACCTCTTATCCAAGAAAACTAAACCTATATAACAAACACTCCTTATGACAGTAAATTACATAAGGAAATAAATATACTAAAGTTTATCTAGTATTTTGCTTTTTAACACATTTTTCAAATTTTTATTAATATAATCTTCATTATTTTCTACTTTTCTTGGGTATATTTGCCATATGTGTAAATTAGGTGAGGCGTTTTTCCTCAGCTAATCTTAATATTAAATAACTTCATAAAATTTAGTAGAGATAAAACCTTATATATCAAGATTTTAGTTATTTTAGTTTATATATCTACTTTGGTACAAAAAGATGCAATATGCCTAGCAAGAGATTAGCCACTAACAATAAACTGCTAAATTTTTATAAAATATTTACATAAGGTAGTTTAACGTAAGTAGGCATAATCCATAACTTCTATAACTGGGAGAATACTATGAATATAAGATTATTGGTTGTTGACGATTCCGTAGAAATCCTTAATAGTTTATCAGATTTTTTAATGGAAGAAGGATATGAAGTTTTGACAACTTCTAATGGAGTAGAGGCTTTAGAACTACTTGAATTAACTCAAGTTTCATTAATTATTACTGATTTAATGATGCCTAAAATGGGTGGATTTGAGTTTGTAGAACGTTGCCGTAAAACTAGTCCTTTTAATCAAATTCCTATAATGTGATGTCAACTAAAGATATTTCTTCAACTCAAAATATTATTAGCGAACTTGGAATAAATGGTTTCTTGGCTAAACCAGTTAATCCAGATCTTTTACGTATGATGATTAACTCTAGTTTAAGTTGTCAAGTAGAAAGAATTCGTTCTATAGAGTTTGAAAATAAATTTGAAAACCGCCGCGCATAAAGAGTGCCATATTTTTGTGAAGCAACTATTATAGACAAAGATTTTTTTTAATGCCACTACACCTACTATGATAACAAGTTTAAGTTGTGGTGGGTGTAGTATAGAAAGTCCTTTAGCAATACCTGTTGGCTCAGTAATAACTATGCAAATAGCTTTACTACCTTACTATACTTTAGAGTATGTGGAGGTACGTTATTCAATATCTAAATCAAATACAGGTATACAGTTTAGTGATTTAGATCCAAAAGATAGAGAGCTTATAAATGATATTGTTTCCAACATTGCCAAAATCGAAAAAGTGTTTGAGCTTGAATACCGTTATCGAACCGACACACTTATAGATAAAATCGATGATGCAGTTTATAGTCTTTCAAAACCTTGCTAAAAAACTTTCCCTTATTAGCATTTGTAAGTTTTTTTAAGAACCAATAATCATAGTAGCTCCAAAGTTTTATAACTACGCTACTAGCAAATGCCTCTAAATGAGGCATTTGCATATTTTTTAATCAAAATTGGTTACAAATATTTTTACCAATTCTATAGTATTCAAGAAAAATAAAAAAAAAACCGGTAGCTCTCCAATTAATCGGGGCCAGAGGAAAGAGAGAAAAAGCCAAGTAGAGATCTGGGACGACCAAGAGATTTAGGAAGGGGAGGAGGAGAAAAAGGAGGGGGAGGAATACGAAATAAAAGCAAAGAACGAACAGACCAGCAATGATCGGTAATAGAAGAAGCCATAGCAGGGGTACGAGGATAATATTTACCATTAATTTTAATACGTAAGCTTTTATGGTAGGTACAGAAATTGTAAAGAGTGCCAACTAAGAACATAGAATAATGTAAAGAGAGAGATTGTTTAGATAAGGCACGACCTCTGCGAACCAAGAAAGAAAGGCGTTGGCGAAAAGTAGCATTTAATCTTTCAATAAAAGAAGTATTAATCCAACCATTACCTTGAGAAAGAGTAATAAGCTTTTCTACAGACTCAAGGCTACCTTTGACTATTCTATGTTGGACTCCAACTAGAAGTTTTCCACTATATTGTTTGACTACTTGAGCAATCATTAGACCTGACCACACTTTGAACTTTGTTGTTGCTTGCCCATCATCTTTTTCTTTATCTCTAAATGCTCTGTAACTTGCTCTTATATAAGAAACTAATCCATCCACACATATCAAAATTTCTCCTGTCTTTGCACAACTTCTTATTTTTCTCATCAATTCACTTATCAATCCCATATCCCTATTTTTACTTATTACTCCTGCCAACCATAGCCTCGTTTGAACCATTATCCCCATTGCCATCCATACTATTGCTCCTTGTTGTTTCACTCTTATTTCGTCACATTGTACTTGTCCTAATTCTCTTGGTTTTTCTACTATCTCTTTATGTACTTTTTCGCAGTGCTGCCCTGCTTTGTTTTGCCAGTTACTTACCGTTCTTTCGTCTAATTTAAGTGCTTTTACTATTGCTTGCAGCGGACATCCATTTCCTAGTAATGTTATTACTACTTCCACTAAGTCTATTTCTTGCTTGATTTTATGGATTCTGTAGTACATCGTCCCTTTGCTTTCTGCAAATGTCTTTTTACATTCCTTGCACTTGTATCTTTTCTCTTTCTGGCTATGTATTTTTATGTTCCCTTTTCCTACTTCTCCTCTAGCCAAGCATTCCATATTCGGGCAAAATACTTCTGTTGGGTTCATACTGATAATCCTACCTTTTTTTTGTTAATTTTGATTATCAGTATTTTCCTCTACTTTTTCAATCTTTACCTCGGCCCCGATTAAGTGGAGAGCTACCGTTAAATGTACTAGCTTTTATGAACAAAGAAAACCATTTAGAGTCTTTTGTTTTTACAGGCAGTATTACTAGCGATATAGTCATAGAGTGTTTTAATTTATTTGCTTCCTCTTTGCAAAGAAAGACTATTGTTGTTTTAGATAATGCTCCTATTCATACTTCTGACGGTTTGATGATAACATTCCTTTTGGGAGCAACAGGGTTTATTTCTTTACTTTTTGCCTCCTTACTCTCCTGAACTCAATGCTATTGAGATTCTTTGGCAACGTATTAAGTATCTTTGGTTGCCTTTTTCTGCTTATCTTTCTTTTTCTCATCTGTCTTCTTCTTTAGATGAAATACTTAGTAATTTTGGCTCAAAATATAAGATCTCTTTTACTTAACCACTTAATTGCGAGCGTTTATACTCTGCTATTGGCTATATTTCTCCTTTTGACAAATTGCTTGGTAATGCTGAATCTATTTTTGCCCAGCGCAGAGATAAACTTCTCTTTGCTCGTAAACTTAGAACTCCTATAGCTTCTGCTTAATGCTTTTGCTTAAGCTAACTTTTAACTTTGTCTTTTGTTCGCTACTCTAAGTCCATTTTCGACTCAACCAAAACATTCATAGACCTACCGTTTTTTCATACCTGTGGTTATATCTCTTTTGCCATCTTTTTGGTGCCTAGTTTTACGTATCCACTATACTGGTGACTTAACGTAGGAATCAACTATAGTTTCGGAGATTTTTTGCAAAACAATTTTTCTTGCTTCTAAATCTTGAATAAAGAAATGGCCGCCTGTAACCATTTCTAAATCAAAAGATTTTGTAGTTTGTGTTTTCCATAACAACATACTATTTTGATCCATTTTTGGATCTTGCCATCCCCCAAAAGCAAATATTGGACAATCAAAAGGAGGCTCATGTTTGTAAACATATGTTTCAAAAATAGAAAAATCTGCTCGCAATACAGGCAAATACATAGCCATTAATTCAGTATTTTCTAAAACAGCTTTAGGAGTTCCACCATATTTTCGCATTTCTTCAATAAGGGGTATATCAGCAAGTGTATGTATTGGTGCCTCTGTAACAGGTATTTGTGGCGCACGATATGCTGAAACAAACAAATGCTCAGGTGAGGAAAGCTGATTTTTCCTTAATGCCCTAGTCAATTCAAAACTAATTAATGCCCCCATACTATGACCAAAAAAAGCAAAAGGTATATCTAAACAATCTTTTAAAACTTCCAAAGCATCATTTACCAAAGCCATTAAATTTGTATATGGAGACTCTTTCCAACGTTTTTCACGTCCAGGAAGATGTATAGGGCAAATGTTAACATTTTTAGGTAAATAATCTTCCCATGTCTTGAATATAGATGCTCCAGTTCCTGCAAATGGAAAACAAAAGAGTCTTAATTTAGCTTTAGAATCTAAATTATTAATTGTTACCCATTTGGCTAATTCTTTGTTTGATAAAAATGGTGCAGTTTTTTTAGCCAAAAATGTTTCTTTAAGATTTGGAGATAGTTGATTTATTTGGGAAGATAGTTCTAATATATTTTGTCCTTGAAGAATATCTACATTAGATAAATCTACACTCAAACTTTTTGCAATATTTTCTTTTACTTTTATATCTACAGAAGAATCTAAGCCCATCATATTTATAGGCTGTTGTATATCCATTCTCTTAGATGAATATCCTAACTCTTTGGCTAATTCTTCTATAATCACTTTTTCTATTACATTTAAACTACCTTCTTCTTCATACATTTCTAAATTATCTTCTTTTTTAACTATAGGTGGTTTATCTAAAATTAACTTATCGTTAAGTTCATTAACAATAAGATTGCTAGAAGAAGTATTAAGTAAGTCTAATAAGCTATTAGATAATTCAGCGATACTACAGCCTTGCAAAATTTCTCTTATAGGTACTTGTATTTTTAACACTTCTTCTAGACTATTTTTTATTTTTATAGCCATTAAGGAATCTAGTCCCAAAGTGTTGATAGGTTGCTCTATATCTAATTTACTTGGAGAATAGCCTAACAAATCAGCTATTTTTCCTTTTAATATATCTTCTACCATTGCGTAAGTATAAGTAACAAAACTAAATGGTAGAGAATTTTCTTTAATAACTATATTTTCTTTGCCAGAAATCGCATTTTGCTTTTCCTTAAGTGGCTCTAAAAGAAGATTTGCTAGTTCAGCAATGCTAGAACCTTGTAAAATTGCCATTACAGGAACAGGAGTATTTAGTTTACCCTCTATACGTTTTTTACTTCCAAAGCCAACAAAGAATCTAACCCCATGCTATTAATAGGATGGTCAACATCTAATTTGCTAGCAGAATAACCTAATACTTTGGCTATCTCTTGAGATATAAGTTCTTCAATAGATTTTTGTGTGTAATTTTCTTCTAAAGAAGATTCCTTAATTAATATCTCTTTAGCAAGTTGGGTAGGCTGTTGGTTTGTAGATATAACAGAATCTAAATTAGTAGATTTATTTTCTACTGCAAAACCATTATCAAAATGGCCGTTATACTGTAATCTAAGACCTTGTAAGTTAAATACAACATCTCCATTTTTATTAACTATCCTTATGTCACCTTCAAAAGATCCTTCTGTGTTTGATATAGCTCTATTAGAAGAATAATTTACATTATTAGGAGAGGGTTTTGGCATATTTGCCCATAATGATTCACGTTGCCATTGATACTGGGGTAGAGGCACAAATTTAGCTGGAGCATTATATAGTTTTTGAAAATCTACAGGATAACCTACTGTATATAGACCACCTAATGATCCTAATATTATACTACGTTCATTTTCTTCCCGACGCATAGATGCTAATGTTAAGCCTTTACGTTTAACAAATTGCAAGGACTGTTCTATAGCTGATAAAACTAATGGATGTGGCCCAACTTCAATAAAAATATTACAACCTTCTTTTGATAAATCATCAATAGCTTTGGCAAATAAAACAGGATTGCGTAAATTATCAACCCAGTAATCTGCATTTAACTGTTGCCCATCAATAAAATTACCCTTTACAGTGGAATAAATAGCGATAGTTTCTTTTATGGGAGTTATATCACCTAAGATATTTTTTATATCCTCCAAAAGAACATCAACATGAAAACTATGAGAGGCTACATCAACCTTAATCAAACGACAAAAGACATTTTTATTTTGTAATTCATTAATAACACTGTTTATAGATGCTACATCTCCTGCTATTACTGTAGAAGTTGGGCTAGTGCTTACAGCAACAGATATTTTTTCTTTATATTGGAAGATAGCTTTTTCTGTTTCCTCAAGAGATAGTTCTAGTACAGCCATAGCACCTTTACCACTAACTCTTTTTAATAATTGGCTTCGTCGGCAAATTACCTTAACAGCATCATTAAGAGATAATGCTCCAGCTATATGAGTTGCTGCAACTTCACCCATACTTTGGCCTAAAACAACATCAGGTGTAACTCCTAAACTACGCCAAAGTTCAGCTAAAGATACTTGAATAGCAAATAAAGTGGGTTGGATTATACTTATTTCTTTCAAAAACCTGGCTTGTTCTTGACTACCCATAAGTTCTTGAATTACAGAAAATCCAGCCTCTTCTAGTATTGCTTGATCAACTTTATCTAAATAATTTTTAAAAGCAGGTTCTTGTTTATAAAGTTCTTTACCCATTCCATACCATTGAGAACCTTGCCCAGGAAAAACAAATACTACTTTCTTTTTATCCGATTCTTTGCGTCCATAAACTAGATTTAGTCTAGATTCTTTTTTTAAGTATGCCTCTAGCTTATCTATTGCGTCTTCAGAAGATTTTATGGCTAAGGCAAGCCTTTGAGCATGATGTGTTCGCTTAAGATTAGAGCTATAAGCAATATTTCTAATAGATGAATTTTTATTTTTGTTAAAAAATTCTTTGTAAACTCCTACTAGGGAGATTAATGATTCTTTGTTATGGGCTGATATCGCTAATAATTGTGCGTAATCATCTTCTGGAATTTTATCAAAATCTTTAGTTTTAGGGGCTTCTTGTACAATTATGTGAGCATTTGTTCCACTAAGACCAAAAGAATTAACTCCAGCAATAGCAGGAATATTATTTTCAGGCCATTTTTCAGTAGTATTTTGTACTCTAAGTTTTAATTGATCAAAGGGAATATTAGGATTTGGAGCATTGAAGTGTAAGCTTTTTGGGATTTCTCGGTTTTTTACTATTAAAATAGCTTTTATTAAACCAGCAATTCCCGCTGCTGGCTCTAAATGACCAATATTAGTTTTTACAGATCCTATTGAGCAGAAATTTTGTGGGTCTCGATTAAGAGAAATAATATTGCCTAAAGCCCTTGTTTCTATGGGATCACCAACAAGAGTACCTGTTCCATGAGCTTCAATATAACCAACAAGATTTGGATTTAAGTTAGCACGTCTATAAGCTTCTTTAATAACCATTTCTTGAGTTATTTGGCTAGGTGTCTTAAAAGTGCTACTACTTCCGTCTTGTCCTACAGCACTTGCTCGGATTATTGCATGAATGGGATCTTTATCTTCTAAAGCACTAGACAATCGCTTAAGAACAACTACACCGGCACCTTCACCCCTGACATATCCATTAGCACTTGCATCAAAAGCTTTGCACTTTCCATCTGGTGAAAATAAGCCTATTTTCCCTGTTGCTACCATCCAATCGGGCCATAAAATTAGGTTTACACCTCCAGCTAAAGCTAAATTAGATTCACCTGACCAAAGACTTTGACAAGCTAAATGTGTTGAAACTAAAGATGAAGAGCAAGCTGTATCAACAATTAAACTTGGGCCTCTAAAATCAAAGAAATGAGATACACGATTGGCTAAAACACATAAAGCACTACCAGTTGCAACATAAGGATCATTTACGCCATCGCCTTGTATTTGTAATCGGCCATAGTCTGCATTCATTGCACCAATAAATACCCCTGTAAAACTACCAGCCAATTTATCAATAGCCAAACCACTATCTTCTAGAGCTTCCCAACATACTTCTAATAATAGTCGCTGTTGAGGATCTAGGCGGGCTGCTTCTCTTGGTGAAACTTTGAAGAAACTAGGATCAAACTGGTCAATATTTTGTAAAAAGCCTCCCCAACAACTATTTACTTTTCCAGCTACAGAAATATCTGGGCTATAGTAATCCTCTATATTCCATCTATCACTAGGAATTTTTGTAACAGCGTCTACCCCATCCTTAAGCATTTGCCAAAAACTATCCACGTTTTTAGAACCAGGAAAACGACAACTTATACCAATAACTGCTATTGGTTCTAAAAAAAAATGATCATTGAGATTTTCAGAATAACCCACTTTTGAGGCATTATTAGACATAGTAGACCTATCCTTAAGCTCTTTAATTTCTTAGAGTTGTAGAAAACTTGAGCAGCCTAAACTTGTTAATATATTTTTGGTTTCTTCCCTACTCATTTGGCTACAATCAATGGCTTGAATATGGCTGCTTCGCTCCCAAAACAAATGGTTATCTCCCTCACCACTTCCCCAAAAAGAAGCATATTTAGGCGATTGGGAATGATCAGAATTAAATCTTATTAAACTGCTATTTTTAACTTTTTTTAAGAAAAATTGTCTAACATCAATTTTATTTGTCCAAATAGAAGTACGTAATCCAACAGGATGTCTAGTTATTATACTGTGCATATTTGTTAATATTTCTTCATCACTACCTCTAAAACGGACTACAGGAGCTATTGGAAAAAATATTTCTTCATCTACACAGCGAATTTTTGTTTTAAGGCAGTCCTTAGCATCAAAAGTTACAATAGTAGGAGCAACATAAATACCTTTCTTATCAATTTTTCCTTGAGCATTGGTTTGATAGCCTCCATAGCGAATACGGCCTTTTTCCTGAGCATCAGCTATCATAGCCAAATAAGCGTCTGGTTTACCTATAGGTACTATTACACCAGTGTCTTTATCGTTTTCTACTGTTTTACTATTTGCAATGCGATCAATAAAAGCATTAATAAATTCATCATATACATGATCATGTACTAAAAAGAGTTTAGGGATAAAACAGGGTCTAGATGAAAAGTCAAAAACCCTTTGTGCGCTGCTAGTCACTTCATCAATATTAGCATCCTTCCAAATAACCATGCTGCCTCTGCCATAATGCTCCAGAATCACTTTTTTATTATTTTCGTGTGCTTTTTTAGCAATATTGGCATTATCCGTAGCACTACCTATAGAAAGAATTGTTTTAAGCTCTTTATGAGCAACAAAAAATTCTACTGCTTCACGATATTTATCAGTTACTAATTGAACTAGTTCAATATCAAAACCATGTTTTAATAAAATAGGATGTAAAATTTGTTCAAATATAAAGCGCACACCACCATCAACAAAAGGGGCGCGAACAAAAATTATTCCATTTCCAGGAAGTAATAAGGAAAATATAGTTGCTGCATTAAATGTAGGAGAGCCAGCTTGTCCAAAAACTAAAACAATTCCATCAGCCCTACGAATTAAAAGTTCTCCACCTTGAACTAGATTTACCCATTGCACCATGTTTTGGGCATATTTTTCTAACAAATTTGGGTCAGCAGCTTGAATAACCCATTGACTATAATCTCTTGCTAAATTGTTAGAAAGACCTTCATTTTGAAGACACTCACATAACTTTGTTCTCTTATCAGCTAAAAGTTGACCCGCTTCTTTAAGTACAGCAAGACGTTTTTCTAAACCAGCTTCTTCCCATTTTTCCCCAGCTTTCCCAACGGATTCTATAATTTTTTCCATTCTATCTTAGGCGAAATAATACTGCTTTTTTTAAGCCACAATCGCCGTCTCCTTTAGGTTAAGAATTGTTGAAAATAGTATTAATAACATGGTTTTAAACTATTAATACTATTTAAGGTTAAATGGCTAAGAATTAGAATTAATTTGGCATAGGAATAACACCTAACTGCATAAGAATACCTGCTCTATCATAGTAAACTCTTTCAACTGACAACTTATCATTGTCATCAAATTCAAACAAAGCACAAACAGAAAACTTGGCATATTTATTTGTTGGAGGGATACCTATCCAACTACCCTTGTGTGTTCCCATCATATCTACTTCTAAAATAATGATATTATCTAAGATGTGTTCTTTTTTTATATCTATTTTCATATCAGGAAAACCGCTAAATAAACTTTCGTAATTATTTTTAACATCTTCTGCACCAACGTACTTTTGCCCACCAGAAGCATCATCAAAAATAATAGAATCTCCCCATGTTGCTAAAACTGCCTCTAGATTATGTTCATTTTCAGCTTCTATATGTGCATGTACAATTTTACGGCGTTGGGCTAATCGTTCAGCATTAATTGTAGTCATTTTTAATTTGTCTCCTTTATTAGATAACTTGCGGTTAAATAGCAGTAAGAAAATAAACTAAAAGACTATTGAAATCTTTTAGTTTATTTTAGAATTTTAATTATGTACTTGGGTTAGTTTTACCTAGAAAATAAACTTAAATCCTAATTGTATTTGTCTAGGAGCAAAAGCATTTGTAAAACGGTCAGGAGTCAATATGAAACGACCATTGTCTTGACGAGGTAACAAAGAATTTCCATCGGCTCCAGGAGGATAAACATTATTAAAACCGCTAATATTAACCCTATTAAAGAGATTAAAAAACTCTATAGTACCTAGAAATGTATATTTGTCTTTGAATGTAATAGATCTAGCAACTCGTAAGTCAACATTAGCAAAAACAGGTGTAATGCCCGAATTACGAGCAACAGCTACTCCACCCATTCTTGGGCGATCTTGTGGAATAGTTTCAAAATTCATATTTAAATCTTGGCCTGCTTGCAGGTTAAAAGGACGACCAGATGTTATCTCTGTTATTACAGAAACTTTGAAATCACGCAATATAGGATTTTTTGTATAAGATAATTCCCAATTGCCTGAAGCAACAAAACGGTTTCTTGCATCTTGCAAAGAAAATCCTCTTTCTGCACCAGGATTTAGAGGGTCGTTACCAGCTTCTTGGTCAGTGCGGAAATCATTGTAATTATCCAATGATTTAGAGAAAGTATAGCTAGCCAAAGCACTAAACTTATTAGAAAAACGGCGGTTTAATGTAAAGGTTAAACCATTGTAATAGCTATCAAAAGCTGACTCAAATTCAAACACAAAGCCACGTGTAGGATCTAGACGACCTGTTAAAGCACCGGTAGTAGGATTACCTGTAGGCCTAACTACTGGGTTGATAAAGCGTGCAGAAGACAGTTTTAAGCCTCGAACCAAGTTATAATCAACTGATAGTTTGGTGTTATTGTTGATAAGATATTCAAATCCAACAGTAGCTTGATGTGAATAACTTGCTCTAAAATCCTTCTGATATTGGAAGGTTTGTATTAATTGAGGGAATATAGGCGCACCTGGAGGGGCAGAAGGCCCAACAGGAAAACGATGTCCTGGTAGATTAAATGGTATTACTGACAAAGGAAATGGGAAAAAAGCAATGTTGCTTTGACGATTAACATTGTTATTATCATAAACCTTAGCAATCAAAGAGGTTTGAAGACTTGGTGCGCCACCAAAGAATATACCATAAGATGCATGTAAATTTAATCTTTGGGACTTGTCAGGATTATAAGATATACCTATCCGTGGTGCAAAATTACCACCATTGCTTGGCACAACAGATTGACGAAATACATCATATCTTAACCCTAACTTAACCAATAAGTTAGACTTTACTTTTATATCATCCTGAACAAAAGCAGAAAATAACTTTTGATCAATATTAGCACTTTGATCTCCAAAGTTTTGAGCAAAAACAATAGGTAACTGTAATCTGTCTAAAGGTAGTACAGGAAAACCAGGGATAAGTTGAGGTAATAGAGTAGAAAATACTTGTAAAAACTGTATTTGGTCTGGACTACGTAGACTTGGATCAAAAGCTTGGAGAGGATCTAAGAAAGGTGCTGTAGGTATACCTGTAACCGCAGCAAAATCTATTGGAACGAAAATGCCAAACCCCCCTGCGGCAATAGGCAAACTAGAGCGTTTGTCAGGGGCTTCAACATAACTAAAATCTGCACCAAATTTCAAAGTTTGTTTACCTTTAACAACTGTTACATTATCAACAACTTGAAAAATATTAAGCAATCGCGTTTGTGGAACAGTAAAATTTTGACCAAAAGCAATAGTTCCTTGAGCAGTATTTAATTGAACTAAAGGATTATTTGGATCAGAAGTACCAACATCTTGGTCTCTTCTAGAGTAAAGAAACCTAGTTTCATTAACTAAACTAGACTTAACAAAAAGGTTAGTAACATTAATTGAATTATCCTCTAAACGTTGAACACCACTGCTAGTGGTACTAGTTAAACCACCTGGAAATGGCCCTATTGTGTCAAATCTACCATTAAAAGCAAAACCTCCGTTATATCTTACAGTTAATCGATCGTCTGGTCTTAGCTGGAAATCAGCACGAGCTAAAACATTTGTAGTTGCAACAGAATTTGGTAGAGGCCCATTTTTCACACCCAAAAAACCTGTACGTGTTGCAGCATTAATAACAGAGTCTGGAATTGTAACAACTAAATTTTCTTTTATCGTTAATCTTTCAAAAGAACCAAAAAGAAAGCTTTATCTTTCTTGATGGGGCCACCTAAAGTTGTCCCAAATTGGTATTGGCGAAATTCAGGCTTAAAAGTAGCAAACGCATCTCTTGCAGCTAAAGACTCATTGCGGAAAAAACCAAAAAGGCTGCCTCTAAACTCATTGGTGCCACTCTTAGTAACAATATTAACAACCCCACCAACAGCACGGCCAAATTCAGCCGCAAAAGTATCAGAAACTACTTGAAATTCTTGTACAGCCTCCTGACTTACACTAGATCTCACACCATTAGTGAAATTTTCATTATTACTACTACCATCTAAAGTAACATTATTTAATCTAGCGGATTGTCCATTAAAAGATAAACCTGATGTAGAAGTTGTTCCTTGCTGAGGTAATCTATCGGCTGTAACTCTTGCTGATGTTAAAGCAAAATTTAGAAAATCGCGGACATTTATAGGCAAACTAGCAATTCTACTAGAATCTTGGTTAGTGCTGCTCTCTGTCCTACTTGTATCCAAAGAAGAACCACTAGCAGTAACCTCTACCACTTCCCCTGGAGTGCTTGCCAAGGCAAGGGCAAAATTTATTTTAGCTATAGTTCCTAATAACAATTCAAATTGAGCCGTTTGAGTCTTAAAACCCTCAACTGCAACCTTTACTTCATAAAAACCTGGTGGTAATTCAATAGCTACGTAACTCCCATTTTCATCAGCAGTTACCTCACGTTGAAAATTAGTTTTGACATTTACTACAGTTATTACTGCGCCTGCTATTCTAGCATCTTGTTGGTCAGCAACTACACCAGATATGCTGCCTGAGGTTGCACCAGATTGTGCTTTAGCTGTTGTCATAGTTCCTAAACATATAGCTAATATAACAGCCATCACCAAGGATTTTAGAATTCGGTACATAAAGTGTTCTCCTTACATAAGATATAAACAGATTTTTTGCTTATGTAATACAAAGAAATAATATAAATGTGTAAAAGAAAGAAAATTAAAATTTAGAACTTTATGGAAACTCTGTTGAGGAATAAATATTGTTAATGATAACAATATAAATACCAAAAAGAGAAATGAAAAATATAATGAACTCATAGAGAATAACAAATTATGAACATTAATTAAATAAATATTATTACTACTAGGATATTATTCCTAGGATATTAATAGAATTAATTAATTAAAATGTTAATCTTACTATATAAATTAATAGTTGATCAATTAAGTAATATGATTTTAGTCAATAACGAAGTTTCATTTCTTTTTCTAAAGTTTCCTATCTTAAATATATGGAATTTCTTTCATTAGAGATATCCATTGGGCCGCTATAAAAGAAGTACGATTAAGCTGAGTTCATAAAAAGTTCATGGAAAGTTCATGGAAAGTTCATGGAAAAATATTTTTTAAAAAATATTTTTTAAAAAAAGACTTGCATTTTATTTATGCCCATTTTATTATTCATTTGCTTAACAAAAAGAAATAAATGTTCTAAAAAAAAACTAAAATATATCGACTACACAAAAAGGTAGTCCACCGATAATAGCTACCCATTGCAAAAGCACGGGGCGCAAAGTTCTCAACCTAAGTTTATTTAACCTTTTAGTTTGTAAGTAAATAAGGTTAGAGAAATGCCGAAGTGGAAGCCAATACCCTGGGAATCTCGTAGTTAACCGCACCTTCTCTCGACACAGGCCAATCCACAAATAAATGTCTCTTTTAATGTATTAATTAATGCTCAATTGTTGTTTATAAGTTTTCATAAAAAGCAAACTTATTATACATTTAATTCTTAGCATTATGTATTTTTTGCTGTACATTCTAAGTATGAGTTTTGGATTACAACTAAAAAATCAGGGAGAATAATTTATGAAAAAATTAGCACACGTTTTAATACTCACATTATGTTTTGGAATATTAGTACCAACTAATCAAATATCAGCTTATAACAACAATAATAGCCAAGAAAGACACTGTGATAGAGGTTCAGGCTTTGGCACTGGACAATTTACAAGTCCAACAACTGCTGAAGGTGTAATAAATATTAGAATAGATAGAACTGACTACTATGTAACAGCTAATGTAACTATACTATCATTAATTCCTCAAGCAGATGGCTCTCTTGTTGGTACGGCAACTCATACATTAAAGTTCTATCGTGGAAGCGCATCAGGTAAATTTGAAGGCACCATTACTACTAGCGATAACGCTGTTTTCACACCAACAAGCACTCCTGGAGTATATACGCTATATAATAATGCTCGTATTTCAAATGGTACAGGAAAATTTAGAAGGGCTGTAGGCGGTTTTGAATTTACTGGTACGGCTGATTTTGTCAATGGCACAACAGCTACACCAATAACAGCAGTTATTTGTGATTGCTAACTAAATAACGTCTTCTATTTATTGTTCACTCAAGTTTGAAAACTTGGGTGAACAATGTCATAAGAAAACCAACTAGTTTTTTAAAAAGCAACAAATCCCATTTTCAGCATTACATTTTACACACTACCAAAAATTCTTTACCTAAAAATATTTCCTATCTACTGATTCTTTACTTTCTATTTTTTCTTAATTTCTTTCCATTTTTAGTATTTATTTCTAACAGATTAATATAATTCCAATTTGGTATTACTTATCAGAACCAAGGATAAACCGCTAAGGTATTTTACAAACTATGTTGTGAGAGATTATAACCTACCTGGAAGTTTTAAGACTCAAAGTTTGAGAAATTACACAAATATAAGAACCATCAAATTTTTTTAGGATAAAAAATTTGATGGTTCTTATATTTTAGATACAAATACTTTTATATCTTAAAATTCTGGACAAAAAGTATTAGAAGTAAGTGAACCAAGTAATTTATGCCAAATATGTGAAGGATCATTTTCTACTTTTGACACAATCTCCCGCATTTTTACAAGAACATCTGGTTCCATTTCATCATAAACATCGCCTTGTAATAGTTTAAGAATGTCTAATCTATAGCGTTTATCATTGATAAAAACTGTAAAAAGCACATTGAGACGATAGTAAAGACGAATAAAGTCATACCAATTTCTAGTACCATTTCTTAAAGTTGTTTCATAAGTAGCAAAACTTTCTTTAGAAAAATTATTTGTTTCAAGAGCTTTAATTATGTCTTTACTGGCAAAACGCGCACCATTAAGGGCTATACTTACGCCACTAGAAAATATTGGGTCAACAAATCTTGCAGCATCCCCAATTAAAACAAATCTATCACCACAAATTTGTTTCATTGCATAGCTATAATCGCCTTCTTCAGTAAAAGGACGTATTTGTTTGGCTTGTTTAAGAGCATTATAAATTTCTGGACGAGATTTAACACAATCCCAAAAGAACTGATCATGGACTCCTTTTGCTGCTAAGAAGTTTTTCTTTTGAGTAACAACCCCAATGCTTGTAATTGTTTCAGTAACTGGGATTTGCCAAATCCAACTGTTAGAAAGAGGTAGAAAATGAACAAATATATAGTCTCCTTTGTCTTTATTTGGACTAATATCTGCTGCTTCACGTGAATAGTTTTCAAACCAAGTATGTACAGCATATTGATCAAAAACAGGATCCGTTACTTTTAATTTTAGACGATTACCTAAAATTGTTCTGCGGCCAGAACAATCAACTACCATTTTTACTTTAACTCCAAAGTTTTTATTACCAACAGCAAATTTTACTTCTGGTAAAACACTAGTAAAATCTACATCTTTAACTGAAAGTCCTTCATAAACAGTTGCTCCTAATTCATGTGCATGTTGGAGCAACAATAAATCAAACTTACCTCTATCAACATGATAGGTATGACGTTGGTAGATACCTTCTTGCTGGCGTTCGTCAAATTTGATTGGGGCAGCCGTAACATCACTATTTGGATCTAAGGTTGTGCTATCAGCAAACTCTTCCCCCCAACTGTGAGAGTAGGATTTACTTTTAGTTGCTTCACTGTTTACTTTTGACCAAATAGAACTAGCTGCGGTAGTCCAAACGGCTCCAACTTTGTGGACAAAACCATTTTGCTCTATTTTATCTATAAAGTTTAAATCCTGAAATACTCTTGTTGAAGATGGGACAAAAGATTCCCCAACATGAGGACGTGGAAAGATTTCTCGTTCAAATATTACACATTTAACACCCGCTTTAGCTAAGTATGCTCCCATAGCAGCCCCAGCGGGCCCGCCCCCAATTATTCCAATATCAAAATCTGGCGTTTCATGACTATTCATTTTAATACCTCATTAACCTCTCGTTTTACTCAAGTTAAACAACCAAAAGATTGTATAAGTTTTGAAAAGCATTACTTTGTGATGGAATAGTGTATAGGAGGGATTCCATCAAGAAAAAATTTAAGCATAAAACAAAATTCAAAAGCTTTCTGACTTCTCACCTGATTGTATTTAAAAAGTTGTTTCATTTTTACTTTTAAGTCCGTTAGCTAGAATTTTAATTTTTAGTAGCTATTATAAACCTAACCTTTTAGCTATTAAGTCACGTTGAATTTCAGATGTTCCAGAAAATATGGTACTAGGGATAGAATCTCTTAAATATCTCTCTATTGATAATTCTGTCATAAATCCATTACCACCATAGATTTGTATAATATCCAAACTTGATTTAATAGCTGCTTCGCTAATAGCTAGTTTTGCCAAAGAAACATCTGTTATTACATCTTCTTTTGCTTGATCCATAGCCCAACAAGCTTGGTAGAGTAGAAGTCTTGCTGCTTCAAGACGTAATTTCATATCTACAATTCGGTGAGATATAGCTTGATTTTTACCTATAGGTTTACGAAATTGCCGCCGCTGTTGTGCATATTCTATAGCTTGGTCTAATTGTCGGTGCATCATTCCAACATAACCAGCAAATAAGCAAGCTCGTTCCCATTGCATTGAATTTCTAAATATTTTAGCTCCTTCACCCTCAGCACCAACTAAATTACGTAATGGAACACGGCATTCTTCTAAATAAATAGGGCTTATAGGTGAAGTTGTTAAACCCATTTTGCTAAAAGGTTTTCCAATGCTTAGACCTGGAGTATTTTTTTCTACAACAAAACCACTAATACCTAGATGCCCATGACTAGGATTAGTAGTTGCGTAGACTAATAGAATATCTGCTTCCGGGCCATTAGTAACATAAGTTTTTACTCCAGAAAGCAAGTAATAATCTCCATCACGAACAGCTTTTGTGGACATAGCAAAAACATCTGAACCTGATTCAGATTCAGTTATTGCATTAGCACCAATCCATTGGCCTGTGCTTAATTTTGGTAAAATAGCCTGTTTTAACTCTTCATTGCTATTTTCTAAAATGGGCATTACACAAGCAAAAAGATGTGCAGAAACAGAGAAAACTAATCCTGCATCTTCACAGCCACGACCAAAAGCTTCTACAGCACGAGCCGTAGTTACTGCATCTAAACCTATGCCTCCATATTGCTCAGGCACGCAAAGCCCTGTTAGCCCATAATTACCACATAAATTCCATTCATCTCTTGGAAAACTATGTTGCTTTTCTCTTTCTAGTAAAGAATTATTCAGTTGCGTGCGTGCAAAAGAGTAAATCTTTTTATATAAGTCTTCTTGCTCAAGAGTCCAACTAAAATCCATATATGGCCTTATTTTATAGCAATTTACTTTGGATGACTTTTCTTAATTCAAACAAAGGTATTGCTAATATTAAAAAGTAATAGCTATACCAAATTGAACTTGTCGAGGAGCAAAAGATCCTCGAAATTGTTCTGGAAGAGCAACAAATCTACCATCTTTTTGAGGAGGTAGACGGAAAACACCATTTTCATCTGGCAGAAATTCACTATTAACATTACGTATGTTAACCCTATTAAAAGCGTTAAAAACATCGATACGTAATTGAGAAGATACTTTTTCTGTTATCTTTATATTGCGTGTTAATCGGAAGTCTACAGTAGCAAAACCAGGTGTAATGCCTAGATTTCGACTTAATCCATTAGGTCTAAAATTTGTTCTAGATATAGCTCCACGTGAGACTATAACACTAGTTTTGCGAGTTATATTGTAAGGTCTACCTGATTCTAATGTGACAATAGTAGAGAGTTGAAATCCTGTTAATATAGGATTTTTAGTATAGTTAAGATCCCAAACACCTGAGAATAAGAAACGGCTACGAACATCTTGAGAAGATAAAGCTCTTTCGGCCGCTAAGTTAGGTTCAATTGCTCCATCTTGGATAGAGTCATTTCTAGCTCCAGCCGTAAAATCTGTATAGTTATCTATGGTTTTAGACCAAGTATAATGTGCTAGAACAGAAAATTTATTAGCAAATTTTCTATTGACTCCAACTGTAAGACCACTGTAGTAACTATCAAAAGCAGATTCTATTTCTAGTAATTCTCCTTGAGTTGGATCAACACGTCCAACTATTTGACTTGTTAATTCATCGCCTGGAATATTTCTTACAACAGGGTTAATATCACGAGTATAAAAAATCCTCAAACCACGAACATAAGAATATTCTAATGAAATTACTGTATTACGATCAGCCGCATAAGTAAAAGATAAGTTAGCTTGTTGAGAGTAACTGTCCTTAAAATTTTTATCAAAAAAAGCAGTTGTAGTTAGCTGTGGAACAAAAGTTACATCTTGAGGAAAAGTTCCTTCTGTTATAGGTAAATGGCGGCTTGGAAGTGTCAAAGGCAATACAGAAAAAGGAAATGGTATGGAGTAAAGTAGAAACCTGTTTGTGCCTAATAAACTAGAAGGTTGAGTAGGGCCTAGAATAGGTGTAGCAAAAAACAACCCATAACCAGCCTTAATATTTAGCTTAGAAAATTTACTTGGGTTATAAGAAAAAGCAATACGTGGAGATATTTCTCCATTATTTGCAGGAGCTACACGTAATTGATTTCTATCATAACGAATACCTAATTTAAGTAAGAAATTAGGTTTTACTCTTATGTTATCTTGGAGATAAACCCCAAAAAGTCTAAAATCAGCCTTAGCAGTTTTATCACCAAATCCTTGATTAAAAACTAAAGGCAAAGATAGGTCTGCTAGAGGTAAAAGAGGAAATCCTGGAAGGGTTTGTCTATATTGGCGTGCTAAGTTAGTTAAAAAAGCCCTTTGTGCAGATGTACGTAAGCTAGGGTCAAAAGCTTCTCTTGCATTAATAGGAGGTGCTGAAGGGCCAAAAAAATTCAAAGGAGTAAATATAGCTTGCCCCTTATCAAAAAGTTCAAAACGTGATTTACGGGCATAACGTGCAAAGTCTATACCAAATTTAACTTCTTGTTTAGAGCCTACATTAATTGTTGTATTGTTAACTATTTGAAAGGAAAATTCTGTCAGTCTATTGCTAAATGGTTGTGGTAGTAGCACATCATTATTAAAAACAATAGTCTTTTCAAAATCATAAATTAAAACTCGTCCATTAGGGTTTTCAGCAACTATATCTTGAACAACTATTTGTGGATTATCAACCGCATTTATAGGTAATGTGTCGTACTTTCTAGGAGCTAAAAGGGACACGTGTTTCATTAACTAATCCATTAGTTGGACGGCTATAAGTATTGCTTAAAGCAATAGTTTGGTCTTGAAGATATTGTCTAACTCCTGTTGTTTCCCCAGCAATATCGCCAAATCCTTGAAATGCTCCATTATAAAAGAAATTACCATTGTATCTAGCCCATGCCTTATTATTGGGTGTTATCTGTGTATCCAGTCTTAGAAAACCTGATGTAGCACCTATAGAGAAAGGTACTGGGCCATTGCGTAATGGAAATCCTTGGCGATTAGCAGAAGCTACATCCTCATCAGATATATTTACAACGTTTTCTTGTCTACTAGAGAATCTACCAGCAGACACTAGAAAGAATACTTTATCTTTTTTTAGAGGCCCAGTTAAATTAACTCCTGATTGATATTGCTCAAAATCTCTAAATGAAAGACGCAAAGCATAAGCATCCCTAGCACTTACCTTGTCATTGCTAATAAAAGAAAATAGTCCTCCATGATATTCATTAATACCACTTTTAGTAACTGCATTTACAAATCCACCTAAAGAGCGTCCATGCTCGGCTGAAAAGTTATTTGTTACAATCTGAAATTCTTGAATAGTCCCTTGAATAAAGTTAGAACGAGTGGTTCCAGTAGCTCTATCATTATTTTCTAAACCATCAATCTTAAAATTATTAAAGCGTGCAGATTGACCATTAAATGATAATCGAGAATTAGCTATAACTGGTGGAATAGGATATCTATCAGGTGTTACACGAGGAGCAAGAACCACTAAATCTAAGAAATTACGTCTAAATATGGGCAAATTACCAAAAAAATTTAAGCTCATATTGACACTACCTTCAGTTCTATTTTTATAGCTATCTAAGGTGAGCTTTGTAGTAATAGGTTTTTCTTCTTTATTCCCAGTTTTTAAGATTATGATGGTTTCTTGTTTTGTGCCAAGCTCAATGATAATAGGAGCTATTTGTGTAGCAAAACCTTCTGCTTGTACTTTTAGTTGGTATATTCCTGGAGGCAAAGAATTTATATTATATAAATTTTGCTGGTTAATTTGTGTTTGGTAAGTAAAACCATTGAGAGGATTTTTTGCTACTATAACTGCATTTTGGATAACTTGCCCTTGTTCGTCTGAGACATTAATAATTAAATTGCCTGTAGCAGTACCTTCTTGGGCTAAAACAGGTTTTGCTTGAATGATTAATATGATTGCAATTAACGTTATCAACCAAATATAGTGTTTACTTTTCATAATTTTCGGCACGTGAACTAAAAGTTTCTACTTTGAGAGGTTATGCCGCCTCCATTTGAAAATCTTAATTTAACAGTTTAAGTTTAGTAATTACATTTAATTAGGTTATAAAAAAGTACATATTCTAGTTGTTAGGCTAAATATCTGGTGAAGTTACTATTTTGGAATCTTGCAATATATAAGGAACAAAGAAAACTTGAAAAACATGAAATCTTAAGCAACTTTAACCAGTTTGTACTTGTTTTATTAACTCTGCTACTTTCAACTAATTATCAGCGCCAAAATCGTATCTTTAAGCTATTCTACCGTCTGCTTATACAGGCTTTTCTGTTTTTGATTAGCAGGTTTTGATTGTTGTTGCATAATTTATTATAGCCCGTTTTTATCATGTTAGGGTTTGTTTGTCTATATTATTTTTTGTTTCCTGAAGACTACCTAAATAGCTTGTTTTAGCTTATAATCTTTTTTCCCAAGGCCAAAATGTTGATCACGTTTTACAATTTTTATTCCCTGCTTAAGCTTTATTTCTTACGCTTACTTTATTAACTTTCAAAGTCATGAAAATAATACAATTTTTTCTTGACACACGTAGCTAAGATAAAGCTAATATACTTTACTGCTTTTACGAATCACGTTTTCAATACCTTAAATATGATTAAAGGAGAAATACGTTTATGAAAAACTGCAAAAACTATTGGTTTTGTCAGCTTGTATAGTTTTTTTGCAATTACTTTTTATATACCAATAACATCAGTAGCATCTGCTGATAACAAGAAAAACTGTGATCCACTCACAGCCAATCCTACAGTTGTTCTTACTAGTCCTAATTCTGCAAATGGAGAAGGTGTCTTTCAAATTGGTCGCCGCAGTTATCAAGTCAAATATACTGTAACTATTGGTACTCTTACACCACAACCTAATGGCAATGTAACAGGTCTTTCTTCACATGTATTTGATTTTTATCAAAACAGAAAATTAATTGGTAGTATAAATACAACTGACACCAATACACTTATTCCTACACAAACACCCGGTTTATTTCAACTACAAACCACTCTTACTATTGTATCTGGCACAAAACGCTTTAAAAACTCTTGTGGTGAACTATCTGCAAATGCCATGGTAGATTTTGTTAATGGAACAGCAACATCAATGCTTTCAGGCTCAGTTTGTGATTGTCCTGGCAATGGTAATAACGACGATGATGATTAGAATTTAATACATACAAAAAATTATCAAGTTATAATTTGCCAAACAATTGGGAAATAGTCTTCTTCCCAATACTTTCATTACTATTATTTTGTCAAAAAAACCGAAGGTATATTAATTACTAACATTACGCACGACCCAAATAAATAGTGAAATACAAAGAGGAGACTTTTTGTAAGTTATTGAAAAATCTGGTTGTGTTACAAAAAAAGTTGATAAGGCTTTTATTTGGCTTTTTTGTAAAGTAACTAAACATAGTAAGCAACTTTATTGAAACACAACCAATCTTTCTTTCCCTTTAGCCACCTAATTTGGCTTTTTTATTTTTCTTACAATATTTTATTTTCCTTATTCCTGCTTTTAAGCAGATACTTCTCTTATTATCCATTTACATATCTTGTGAGTTTTTCTTTCTATTTTTAGCTTTTTTTTAACTTGATTGTTTTTTCTTTCAGATAATGTAGGATTTTATGCTCTCTCTCAATTTTATATTTTGTTCCTCTTTATTTCTGGGAGATGACTGATTTTTGCTTTTTTATCTCTTTTCTTAGCTTTATGGGTTGGATGAGGAAGAATTGTTGGTGTTAAATTAATAAATTGTTTAATCAGCAAAAAATATGATATATTGACTGCAAAAGTCAGGTTATTTAATTCTTTCAAATATTTTTCCTGTAAAGTAATAAAAATTTCTTAAAACTTTTTATAAATCTTTATTGTTTATCAAAATACCAATACTTGATTTAAGCATAGTTTCAAAACTTGGAATCCCTCCTCTCCAATTAAAAACTATGGCTCAAATATAGGACAACAATGTTATTGCTTTATTAGTGCTATATATTAGTTTTATTCATTAAGTAGGTTAAAAGCTTCAAAAGAGCAACCTTATATTTTAATATGTTTTTTTGAAAAACTAATACTTTTCACTAAAAGTATTAACCATTACGTTAAAAATAATCAAAAATATTAAATTAACTACTTTTGACAAAAGTAGAAATTTTTTACAGTTTAAGTTTTAAACTTAAAAATAGATGGTAACTAAACGCTATTCATTTGTTAAAGTTACCAGAATTTTTTAGCTAAATTTTATTTATCAAAATTTTCTAAATAAGATGGAGGCAGCCTATCTCCCTAAATACAAATAGATGGGGTTTTACGCTGAGTAATTTATGAGTGATGTAATAATTATTGGTGGTGGCCCTGCTGGTTCAGCTACGGGTTGTTTTTTGTCAATGGCAGGTATTGACAATGTGATTTTAGAAGCAGCCAATCATCCACGTCCACACGTAGGAGAGTCAATGGTAACTTCTTCTACTAGAGTTTTTGAAGAATTAGATTTTTTAAAAGTAATGGAAGAAGAAGGATTTGTAAAAAAATATGGAGCTTCATGGCATCCACCAATGAGAGCAAAAGAATTTGCAATTGAGTTTGCAGAATTTCCACAACCTGGAATAAACCAAGACTATACCTACCATGTAAGCCGTGAAAAATTAGATCTCTTATTACTTAAACATGCAGAAAAAAAAGGTTCCAAAATATGCCAGGGAGTTCGAGTTAAAGATGTAGTTTTTGATGAAAATAATTTTGTTAAAGGTGTACAAGCAGAAGTTGCTGGACAGCAAGTTTTTATTCCTTGCAAAGTTGTAGTAGATGCAAGTGGACGAAGAACTTTATTAGGTAGCAAGCTAAAGTGGAAAAAAAATGATCCTATATTTGACCAATATGCAGTTCATTCTTGGTTTAAGAATGTTGACCGGGGACATGGAAAAACAGAGGACTTTATCCATATTTACTTTTTGCCACAAGATAAAGTTAGAAGAGGATGGATTTGGCAAATTCCTATAACAGAAGAAATTACTTCTATGGGAGTTGTGGCTGAAAAAGAAGTATTTAGGAATTCTAAATCTGATCCTGAAGCTTGGTTTAATGAACATGTAAAGTCTACTCCTGATGTAGCTAAAGCTATGGAAAATGCTGTTCGTATCAGAGATTTTAGCACTGAAGGTGATTATAGCTATTGTATGGATAAGTTTGTTGGTAATGGTTTTGTTTTAATTGGTGATGCAGCACGTTTTGTTGACCCAATATTCTCTTCTGGTGTTAGTGTTGCACTCTATACAGCTAAATATGCTGCTGAACGCATTAAAGTAGCTTTTGAACAAAATAATTTTAGCGAAGAAATATTGGCTCCTTATGAAACTAAAGTAAGAGGTGGTGTAGGTGTATGGTATGAATTTATACGTCTTTATTACAAAGTACTACCATTATTTACTTACTTTATTCAGAAAAAGGAATATAGAATTGAAGTATTACGCCTTTTACAAGGCGAAGTTTATGACCGTGGAGAAGTGCTGGTATTAAAACAAATGAGAGAATTTATTAATAATATAGAAAATACCGAAGGTCATATGTTTAAACAATATCTCACTGATATTCCTATTGATTGATTTAGTCAAAAGTTAATAAAAATTTGGTCATAAATAAGTAGAAACTAAAACCTAGTAATAAATTTTACTTTTCTTTAAACATAATAAGGTGGTAAATTTTTCAGTATAGTTTTTCTTTGTTTATGACCAAAACTTAAAAAATATTGAATCCATACTTACTTTAGTAAGTGGGTTTTGGAAAAAATTTTCTACCTAGTATGAAACAATAGTGATGTTTAGTTTATATTTCCCTAAATTAACTAAACTACTAATTTTATATTGTTTTATTAGTTTTCTGTAAAATGTTTAAAATTTATTTTATTAATTAACTAAAATCAAAATACATGCCCATAAAAATAATGTCTTTAACTTCATTAACTTCATTCTTTTTAGTAAATAAATTGTCTTATAAATCATTCTCTTAACAACAAACTATATAAAATAATATCTTTAATTTCATTTTTTTAGTAATAACAAAAACATTGTATAGTAGAATACTATTTTCATGTGGTTAATAAAACAAGCATTTACAATTAAGGATAGGCCATGGAGATGAACATACAAGAAATTACACAGAATTTAAAAGATTTTATTATTAATGAACTTTTAGATGGTGAAGAAATGGGTTTAGAAGTCGATACACCTCTTTTAGAGTGGGGTATATTAGATTCTTTATCTATGGTATCACTACTAGCATTTATAGAAGAAAATCTAGGAATTCAAGTTCCTAGTAAAGAAGTAAAGCCAGAAAATTTTGATAATTTACAAGCTATTACTAATCTACTAGATGTTCTATCAAAAGAAAAACAGCAGGAAAAAAAAGAACAAGAACTTACTCCTGTGGCTCATACTGGTACTATGGTACAAGTACTAACTTCTTATGGTGTTAGATCTGACATCATTGAATTACCAACAGCAGACCATCATGTACTAAGAACTTCTGGCAAGAAACCTACTTGGGTATTATTGCCTGCTTTAGGTAATCCTTCAACATCCTGGGGCGAATTCCTTCGTATGCTCATCAATGAACAAGAGGTAGTATCAATAGATTTGGTAGGTTTTGGTTTATCTGCTTCTTATCGTTCTCAACCTTATAGTTATGAAGAACATTTAGAAGAAGAAATACAGGTATTGCAAAAAATTGACCAAAACCCAATAGTGCTAGTTTGTAGTTCAGTAACAGCACTAATTGGTACAGCAATAGCCCGTAGACACCCAGAAAGGATTAAAGCCCTAATAATATTAGGTTTTGGGTTAGTTGAAGATCCTAATGCTTGGTGCCAAGAAATGAAGCAAATTTCTAAAAGCCTAGAACAATACTTAAATAGCACTTATTATAAGGCCCCTAAGTTAGTAGCACCCTTACAAATGCTATTAACAGAATCATTTAAGCAGCCTGCTTATAATAGTTTTCTGCAAAACTTAGAAATACCAATGAAAACAGCCTTTGACAATATTGATGTACCAACTTTATTAATTGCAGGAGAAGATGACCAATTAATTTCTAAAGCTTCTGTAAGTGCTGCTGCTGCAAAAATTGCTGGATCTCAAGCTGTGTTTTTAGCTAGATGTGGACACTTTCCACAAGTGGAACGAACACAAGAAACATTAGTTTTAATACAAAAATTCTTAAAAGATATTTAGAAAGTAGTAAAGATGATAACTGAGCTAATAAATATAACTCTTTATATTTATTAACTTTAACATATCTAATATCTTTGGCTTTCAATTTATCTATATTAAGTATTTAATAAGTAGTATATGCCCTCAACGATCTTTTACAATTTTAATGGAGGCAGAATTTAACACTAAATATTAATGGTGTTAAAACTGAATATGGTAATGAAACCTTCTAATAAAAGTGAATACTTTGATGTAATAATAATAGGCGGTGGCCCGGCTGGTTCTGTATTGGGAGCAAAACTAGCAGAATCAGGGCTAGTCGTATTATTACTAGAAAGACATCCTTTTCCTCGCTATCATATAGGAGAGTCTTTAACGGGGTTAGTAGGAAATTTTCTTCGTGAAATAGGTCTTACTGAAGAAATGGAAAAACTCCAATTTCCTGTTAAGTCTGGAATGAGTTTTATTGGGCCTAATAATAAATCAGATGTTTTTATAGCAACAGAGTCCCCTACTTGGCAAGTTCGCCGGGCTGAGTTTGACCAGTTGTTACTTGATTATGCTGTCAGTAAAGGTCTTAATTTACGTCATGGAAGTGTAAAAAAGATTTTCCGTGATGGTCATAAAGTTATTGGAGTTGGATATAAACCATCTTTTAGTAACACTGATTTACTAGAGCATATTAGATGTAAATTTATTGTTGATGCTAGCGGACATGGTGCAGTTTTATCTAGAAATCGTATTGCTGGACGTAGAAGAGTCGATACACTTTGGCAGCAACTAGCAGTTTTTACTCAATTTCAAGGTGCCGTTCGTGATGACGGCGAAATGGGAAATAACAATATAGTTTTTTATTCTGAACCCAATCATTGGGCATGGTTTATACCTACTTCTCCAACAGAAGTTAGTGTAGGTGTAGTTGTGCCACAAGTTGTTGCCCAAAAGTATGGAGAAACAGCAGAGGACTTTTTACAATGGGGTATCAAAAATATTAGTACAGATCTTGCCAGACGTTTATCTGAGGCTCAAATGACAGGCCCAGTAAGATTGCTCAATAATTATTCTTACCGTATAGAGCCTTTTGTAGGTGAAAGCTGGTTATGTGTTGGAGATTCACACCGCTTTCTTGACCCTGTTTTATCCTTAGGCGTTTCTAATGCTATTACAGAAGCTACTTTTGCAAGTAAAGCTATTATAACTGCATTCCATACAGGAGATTTTATTAAGCCTTTGCAAGAGTATGCTGCCTTTTCTAATCATGGCTATTCAATAGCCTCTGATTTAATTCGCTATTTCTGGAATTTTCTTACTACATTTGGTCGCCAAGCTAGAAGTGGTCTAAGAAATGATATTATTCATTTACTTGATGGTTATTCTTTTGAAGAAAACGAACTAACTGTTTTGACAGCAATGCACAGTACTTTAGCAAAATTCCTACCTGCTAATCTTCCTTCTGAAGATGCTCAATCTATTGCTGGGCGAATTAAACATGCTTATACACCTGGATTAGAAGCAGCCTATATTGAACTTACATCTGAAAATAAGCTAAAACTATCTCTTGTTCTCAACAATGATGATCCAAACTTTCAAGAAGCTGTCAGTGATTTTACAGAAACTCTTTATGCTGATTTTGGTAGGGATAATTTGCTTATTTATCGCTTTATAGCCACTGATGCTTTACCTAGTTTTGAAAATGCTTATGACATCTTAAATCTAGCTAAATCTCAGCTAAACAAGTAACTTTGCTAAGGAGGATAACGCATATATTAACTTTGTGTTATTTTGTGTGTTAAATTTTCGATGGAAAATAAATCAAATCAATATTTTTTAAAGCAACTTGTCACCTTACATGGGTTACATACTTATTCTCAAAGTAAATTAGCAGCAGATATGTGTGATAAAGTATCACGTTTTGAACTACCTGAGATTGATGCAAAACAAGGTCACTTAAAAAGATCTGCTTTAATGGCTTTAGCTGCAACATTGTCTAGCCCTACTACAAAATCATTAACTCAAATGGTACAGTTTCTTTATGAACATTCAGAAATAAACAATCGGCATTTTGAAATCTCTCTTGATGAACAAAACTCTAGAAGAGATTGGTATAACATAATTAATCAAGCAACCTTCTCAATGGGTAAAAGAGTATTGGAAAAGCTTTTTGGAGATGGAACTAATGCTTCAGATTGCGATGGTCTTATAGTAGTTTCTAGCACTTATTCTGGTTTTCCTAGTTTAAGTCGCCAATTGCAAGAAAAATTTAAATTTCCACTAGAAGCAGTTTGTTATGATTTAAACGCATCAGGATGCGCTGGCGCACCACAAGGAATTTACCTAGCTAATATGCTGTTGCAAAGTGGTAGGTGTAATAATATTTGTATTGTTTGTGTTGATGCAATGGGAACTTATGGTCAAGTAGGAGAATTTGCTGCTGCACCTCCAATATCTCGTATTGTTGCTAATTGTCTAGCTTCTGATGGAGCAGCAGCAATGGTATTAAGCAAAAAACCAGGCCCAAAACCCATCCTTAGTTATAAAAACTGTGACTTATCTACTAGACTTTGGCCTGAATCTGCTCACCTAAACATTCTTTCAGTTGATGAATCTAACCAACCTTATGTATCTGTAGGCAAAGATATACAAACTAGATTGTTAGGCGAACTAGAAATAATGCTAAATGAAAGTATATTGAATTCCCCTGTCTTTTTACATCCTGGTGGTATTGCTCTAATGAGATTAGTCAGAGAAAAATATCCTCAATTAGCGGCTTCAACTAGTATATCTGTTGCTGAATTAGAAGATACAGGAAATATAGGTTCTCCTTCTGTCTTGTTAGTTTTTAAGAAAGCCTTAGATGAAAATGCTACTATTACCCCATGTTTTAGGTTGATAGCTTTTGGCCCAGGTAAATTCACTGCTGTTTTATTGATTGATGGTGTAGAAAAATGCTAGTTTGCTGTTTTTAATTCTGTGTTACTACACTCTAACTTAAACAATAAGGGATTTTAATCTTAAGAAAAACTATGCTGCCTCTATAGGTCTAAAAAAATGTAATTATAATAGTCTAGGGCCTAAGCCCTAGACTATAGTTATGTCGCTCTATTGGGTTTCAGAATTAAAAATATCAATTTACTTTGTTTACATTGTACTAATATTTTCAAATTAAAGTAAAAAGCTTATTTGAGGAAATATTTAGGTAAAAATTAATAAAATGATAAATCAAAATAAAATGGTTGCTTCAAGAGTAAAACAAGCTTCTTTATTTTGGAGAAAATCTCCTATAAGTAAACGCCTACAAGTCTTAAAATCAATAGAAGAGAAATTAGTTTCAAATAAAAATAAACTTCAAGAATTATTTCTTGAAGAAAATAGCCTAACAAATAATGAACTTGCTAAACGCTTTATTGATATATCTTTGCAATTTATAAATATATCTTTTCTTAAGCAACAAGCTTATAACTTAGTAAAATTTGTTAAAACTCAAACAAACTCAGAAATACTTGTAAGAAAAGCTGATGGAGTTGTTTTAGCATTGATTCAAGCAGGTATTCCCTCTTTTAGTTTTGTAAAACTTTTTTCTACTCTTTTAGTTGGCAATGGGTTGCTAATTTTAAATAAAACTACTACAAACTTGTGTTTACATTACATCATTGAAGAAATTATTCAACCTACCTTAAAACAATATGCCTTTTCTCCTGACTTAGTAATTTTATTGAAAGAAAATTATCAAGAATTTTTAAAGGAATCTGTAACTAATCTAGATATAAATACAGTTTTATATTTGGGTAGTAATATTGATAATAATGAGATTGCTAGGCTTTTCCAAAGCAATAATAAAAAAAGTTATTATAGAAAATAACCTGACGCAATACTTAGTAATTTGGAAAGATAGTAATGTTGAAATACTTATATCAGATGTTTTAAAAGATATAAGTTCTTCTACTAGTTTAAATATTCCTAAGTGTTTTTTAGTTCATGATGAAATATATGACAAGTTTATTACAGTGTTGTTGGAAGAGATAAGTAAGATTGCTAGCAGTTATAGAGCAAACAAAGAAGATAGTTTAACGTCAGTTTCTACTAAACTAAATTTTTATTTAGCTCTACTTAAAAAATCCGAAGATATTGGTAAAATAGTTTTTGGTGGCTCTAAAATAGATTCACAACTTGTTGGGGATTCTCACAATTATGTTTTCCCTACATTAATAGAGTTAGAGTCAAATTCACTGACTGATGAATCTTTTTGTTTTAGTGTTCAAGATGATTTATTTCCTGTGTCTTACATAGTACGTTTCAAAGGATCAGACCAAGAAATTTTAGAAAAAATATTATTTTCTACTAAAAAAAGATTCTTTTTGGATCTTATGTTTCTTTATGGACTAAAACACTTAATGTAATAGAAGATTTTTCTCAAACAATAGATTTAAATATATTCAGTATTAATAATTATTCACCATTAGACTCTTGTGCTTCGCTGTTTGAAAACAACAAAAGTATTGCTTCTATTTATGAACAAACTAGTAAGTTACAAAAAATA
Source organism: Blastocatellia bacterium (assembly GCA_016713405.1). Taxonomy (NCBI): domain Bacteria; kingdom Pseudomonadati; phylum Acidobacteriota; class Blastocatellia; species Blastocatellia bacterium. The sequence continues at coordinate 626,834 of JADJPF010000001.1, read as the reverse complement.
GATTCTTCTAAATTATCAGAAACGGAAATCCAGAATATTTTAAGTTCATTAGGTGGTGTAATATCAGAAAACCAAACAAAGCCTCTTACAGAGTCGAGAGCAGTTTCTACCACAATACCTATATCTTCTATTAATGATGAAATTAATTTATCCCAAACTCTTACAGGTTTAGAGTTTTCTATAGATTCTAAAGCTATTGCCAGAATAGTTTTTAATAGACCAGAACGCCACAACGCTATCACTGCACAAACTAAGGATTCTCTTAACCAGGTAACAGAAAATCTACAAAAATGTCTAGTAATTTACGATGTGTTGTAATTACTGGAAAAGGACGTTCTTTTTGTAGCGGAGCAGATCTTAAAGATTTGACTAGTTTTACTTCGCAACAAGCTAAAGAGTTTATGATTTCAGCTACTTGGGCTTTTCGTCGTTTTGAAAAATTACCTGTACCTGTAATTGCAGCGGTAAAAGGTTTTTGTATGGGTGGAGGTTTTGAATTAGCACTACATTGTGATGAAATAATTGCTAGCCAAGACACTAAATTTAAGTTTCCAGAAACTGGTATTGGCATAGTTACTACAGCAGGGGCGGTTTCTCGTTTAATTGCTGCTGTAGGTTTAATGAGAGCTAGACCCTTGTTGATTGGCAAAGAATTTAGTGCTAAGGAAGCCTATGATATGGGTCTTGTTAGCAAAGTTGTTGAAGCTGAGGAACTAGAAATAGCCGTTAACAACCGTTGTTTGGAAATACTTAAACAACCTGCTGAAGGCATTAAAGCTATGAAAGAAATTATAAATAACTCTCAAAAGGATCAAGGTACTTTATCATGGATTTCTGAAATAGAAACTTTTGATAGATTAGTGCAAGTTCCTTGGCAAGAATTTGTGTCAAACCGTCTTAAGAAAGGGTAAATATGCAGGAACAAACAAATTTAGCATTGCTTAATAAAGTTGCAGTTGTTACAGGCTCTTCTCGGGGTATTGGCCGAGCTATTGCAATACGGCTTGGTCAGATGGGAGCAAAAGTAGTAATAAATTATTGTTCAAATGAAGAAGAAGCTAACAAAGCATTAGAGGAAGTAAAAAATACCGCGGCTAGTTCTGTACAAATTATTAAGGCTGATGTGTCTAAACCAACTGAGGCTAAAAATTTAATAGATACAGTGTTATCAGAACATCAAAAAGTAGATATTTTAATCAACAATGCTGCTATTCAACGTGCTACTTTAGTACATAAAATGAAAGATGCTGATTGGGAAGAAGTTATGGCATTAAACCTAAGCTCGGTGTTTTATCTTTGCCGTGCAGTTCTCCCTAAAATGATTGAGTCTCGTTCTGGTGAAATTGTTAATATTGGTTCAGCTTCTGGATTTATGGCGCATAAAGGTGCAGCTAGTTATGTTGCTTCTAAATATGGATTAATTGGTTTAACTAAAGTTTTAGCACTAGAAACAGCAGATTATGGTATTCGAGTTAATGGTGTAGCTCCTGGAATAACAGATACTGATATGATAAAAGGCTTAACAGATGCTGCTAAAGAAAGGTTACTTTCTGGTATACCAATGAAACGTATGGCTAAAGCTGAAGAAATTGCAGAAATGGTTGCTTTTATACTTACTTCAGCTACTTATAGCACTGGCAATTTCTTTCATGCAAGTGGTGGTTTAATAATGTAATTTTGTAGTTTTCCTAAAAGTAATTAATCAACAATTAATACTTTTTCAGTAAAAACCTTTTATATATAATTTTAATAATGTTATAGAAATGGCTATAAAACATACCAAAATTCTATATGGGTTTTATAAAAATGCCTGCTTTTCGTCGTCATAATTTAGAGGAGGGATATACTAAATAAAGTTTTTTATTTAGTTTTTACAGCAACCTATGCAATTGCAAGACTTAGTTATTAATTCTTCTAAACTTTATCCTAATTCTATTGCTGTTAAAGCTGAAGACGGATCTCTAACTTACAGTGAATTAAATGGTCTGGCTAATCGCATTGCTCGTGCTTTAACTCAATTAGGAGTTTTAGAGGGGGACAGAGTTGCACTTTGGTTAGATAAATCTGTACGCACTGTAGCAGCAATGCAAGCTATATTAAGGTTAGGGGCAGCTTATGTACCTATAGATCCGCAAAGCCCTGTTATGAGAGTACAGGCTATTATGAAAAATTGCCAAATAAAGGCTTTAGTAACTAATTATAAAAGAGCAGAAAAAGTCCTTGTAGATGATTTTTGCTCTTTGCCTAGTTTAAGCACAACGGAAAAATGGCAAAATGGCATAGGTTGGAAAGAGTTAAATAGTTTTTCTGATGAACCTATACCTAGCATTAATAGAGATGAAAATCAGTTAGCTTATATTCTTTATACTTCTGGCTCTACAGGCATTCCAAAAGGAGTATGTATTAGTCATCGTAATGCTTTAGCTTTTATAGAATGGGCAACTGAAGAAATGAAGTTGGTTAATTCTGATCGTTTATCTAATCATGCACCTTTTCATTTTGATTTGTCTGTTTTTGATCTTTATGCTGCTTTTCTTTGTGGAGCATCTGTAAATTTAATTCCTGAAGGAATTTCTTACCTACCTACAAAATTAGTAGAGTTTTTGCAAGAACATCAAATTACAGTTTGTTATTGTGTTCCTTCAGCTTTGGTTTTGATGATCGAACATGCAAAGCTCTTAGAGCAATCCTTGCCATCACTAAGAGCGATTATTTTTGCTGGTGAACCGTTTGCAATCAAATATTTGCGGCGTTTAAGAGACAGTTGGCCTACTTTGAGATTACTTAATTGGTATGGCCCGACAGAAACTAATGTTTGTACTTCTTATGAAGTTTTTGAAATTGAAAAGATCGTAACGTACCTGTGCCTATAGGCAAACCTTTGCTGTGGTGATGAGGCTTGGCCTATGAAAATTAATGGAGAAATTGCACAAATAGAAGAAGAAGGAGAACTAATTGTTAGTGGCCCAACCGTTATGTTAGGTTATTGGGGCTTGCACCTCAAGATAACCAACCTTATGCTACTGGTGATATTGTTAGATTACAAGCTGATGGTAATTATATTTATATAGGTCGACGGGATCATATGGTGAAAATACGAGGTCATCGTATAGAGCTAGGTGATATAGAAGCGGCTTTATTAGAAATATGAAAAATCAAAGAGGTTGGTGTAGTAGTAATTGGTAGTGGTCTTGAGTCCCGTTTAGCAGCTTGTATAACTTGTGTTGATAATCAAAACACCCAACATTGTTAGAAATTAAACAACATTGTGCAAAACGTCTGCCTAGATATATGATTATTGATGAAATTCATTTTAGTGACTCTCAACCACGAACAAGCACTGGCAAAATTAACCGAAAAGAACTTAAACGAATGTTAGAAGAAAGTTAATTAAATTATCCTTGACAAATAACATTTTTTAAAGCTAATAAACTACTTAAGAATCTAACAAATTAATACTCTTTTTTTTAATATACATAAATTATTTCCTGATAGTTAAATTAGATTATTTCCTCTAAGAGATTACTCTATTCTTTTGAATTACTTCTTGTTATAGTTAGTTCATAAAATAAGGAGAACTCCATTGAAAGAATGTTTATTATGCAGACAAATATATGAAGATAAAGAAGAACAATGTAAGATAGATAGTAGTCCTTTAAAAGAAACAATAGAAGGAAATCTAATTATAGCAGGCTGTTATAGATTAGAAGAAAGATTATTGGATAATGGTTTAGAAATAATATATAAAGCGAAAGTAATTAATCATAGTAAATTACAAACAAATACAGAAGTTATAGTAAAAATTATACCAAAAGACATAGTACAATACTCACCAAAAATTCCAATCATATTTAGTAATACAGCAGAAACAATGAAAACAATACAAAATGATTTTATACTAAAAGTATATGATTATGGTCAAAGTGAGTATGGTTATCTATATGCAGTAACAGAAATACCACCCAAAATTACTTTAAAAAGTTTAATAGAAAAAGAAGAATTAGAAATAGATAGAGCTATTAATTTAATGAAAAAAATCTGTGAAGCTCTATCCTATATGCAAAAAAGATCTTTATTAAATAAAGATCTAAAGTAAACAAAAATATATATATATATAAATAGTGTTGGGGAAGAAAAAATTAAGATAGGAGATTTCTGGCTTGGGTCTATAAAAGAAGAAATTTTTAAAATAGAACCAACAATGAAAGAAGAGATTTTTGAGTTACCTTATTATCAATCACCAGAATATTTTAAAGGTGAACCCATTAGGATACCAGCCGAAATCTATTCTTTAGGAGTTGTATTCTATGAAATGGTGACAGGAACTTTACCTTTTCAAGCAAGTACCTACTTAAAATTAAAAGACCAACACCTTTTACAACTCCAACAAGTATCTGGGCATTAAGAAGAGAAACACCAGAACAAGTAGAAGAAATAATACAACTAATGCTCTCAAAATCACCTAGGCAAAGAATACCTTCTGCGGAAGCAGTCCAAGAAGCTCTTCGTAGGGTGAATCTATTAGTATTACAAATGGCAAGATCAGAAGCTGAGATACAAGCTTTGTCAAGTTTTACATTAATGAATATGCCCGCAGTGTCTGCAAATGCAATATATAGTCAAGATTTAGAAGATTATATGACAGAACTAGATCTAGCATTTGATTCCATACACCCAGATTTAAGCAATGATAATTTAGAAGTAGAAGAAAAAAATTATCAAGTAGCAGCAAAAGTAATAGAAACATCTACAGAAATAACACCTCAAAAAGAAAGCTTATAACCATAGGTAGCATGATAGGAATGCTTCTAGCCGCAATGGAAGTAACTGTTGTATCAACAGCAATGCCAAAAGTAGTAGCTGATTTAGGAGGTTTTGCAATATATAGTTGGACATTCTCCATATATCTACTAACAAGTACAGTAGGAGTACCTGTTTGGGGAAAATTATCAGATTTATATGGTAGAAGAATATGCTATCAAGTTGGATTAGGTATTTTTATATTGGGTTCTATATTATGTGGTTTAGCAGAATCAATGCAAGCTTTAATATTTTATAGAGCAATACAAGGATTAGGAGGAGGAGCTTTAGCTCCCTTAGCACTAACTGTTGTGGGAGATTTATATACTTTAGAAGAAAGACCAAAAATGCAAGCTGTGATGAGCGGTGTTTGGGGAGCAGCAGCAATACTAGGGCCTCTAATCGGAGGAATTATTACAGATTATTCAACCTGGAGATGGATATTTTTTATTAATGTACCAATAAGCTTAATATCCTTAGTAATAATCAGCTTAAATATGCCTATAAGAAAACAAACCATAAAACCTAAAATAGATGTAGCTGGAACAATAGCTCTAACAATAGCTATATCTTTATTACTGTTAGCTTGTGTTAGAGAAGGTCAGACTCAAACTATACCAGCATGGGTAATAAAAGGATCTCTAGTGGGAGCTTTAATATTTATAGGTTTATTTATTTATATAGAAAAAAAAGCTATTGAACCATTACTACCACTTTGGTTATTTCGGGAAAAAGTATTTTTGGCAACAGTTTTAGGTAATCTATTTGCTGGAGCAGCAATATTAGGAAGTATGCCATTTGTAACTTTATTTTCTCAAAGAGTCTTAAATACATCTGCAACACAAGCAGGAACATCTTTAATTCCTTTGGTTCTTGGCTGGGTGGCTTTATCAATAGTAGGGGCAAAGATAATGCTAAAAGTAGGTTTTCGCAAAGCTGTAATGGCTGGAATGACTAGTATGTTAGTAGGCTTTACAATATTAAGTTTTCTAAACATGAGTTCAAGCAAATTACATATATATGTGGGAATGGCTGTTGTTGGGATGGGAATGGGCTTAGGACTAACTTCTTTGTTAGTAGCGGTGCAAACTTCTGTACCTAAAACTCAACTTGGAGTAGTAACATCACTAGCAATATTTTCAAGAAATATAGGTGGATCACTAGGAGCTACACTAATGGGCGTAATAATGAGTATAGGAACAATAAACTTATTAAAAGCTGCTCCAACTTCGCTAATGCAAAGTAAAAGCTCAGGAGAAATTGTTAGTATAATAAATAATCTGAATATAGCTTTAGATCCTAAAGTTCAAGTAAATTTATCTAGTAATGTATTAGAATACTTCCGAGTTTCTTTAGCAGAAGGAATACATTTAGTTTTTGTATTTTGTGTTTTTATAGCATTATGTGGTTTTGGCTCTTCATTGTTGTTACCAAGTCAAAAACAAGCCAACCAAAAATAGTATTAATAGAGTGTATTATTCTTCTAACTTTCTTTATCGTCTTTTTTTCTTTTGTTTCTTTGTTTCTGCACTACCAAAACTTACTTTACTTTACGGCTTATTGATAAATAAGTCCCAAATAAATAGTCAATAAATGGTGTTGTTACTCCATAACGCATTTCAGGTGTTTGATGATGGTGTAGCATATGATATTTCTTTAAGTATTTTAAAATAGATGATTTAGGAGTGTAATGATGAGCTTGATAATGTAGTGCCTCATAAGCAAAATAACCAATTATCAGACCTACAAACATATAACTCATTACTTGCCAACTTGTTAACATCCAAATAAGTAAGCAATAAATAGTAGCTATGGGAAAACTCGTATAACCGCTAGCAAGAAGTGTATCTAAGCCTTTGGGGTTATCATGATGAGACAAGTGCATTCTATAAATTAAATTTTTCATAAATTCAGAACGCGCATGATAATGGAAAAAGCTGCGATGCAAAGCATATTCTACAAAAAACCAACTAACTAAACCTGCTAATATAAGTAAGCCTGTTATAGCTACAGAATAAGCACTTGTTAAACTTGCTGCCACTCCTAAAGTCATAGCAACAAATGTGTAAAAATAAACTGGTAAAAATTCCTTCCAGTAATTCATAACTAAAACTCCTAATTATTTTTACTCTTTCTCTACTAGTAGGTAGAGAGATGTAAACACAATGGCTTGGTGTTGCAAACAAAAAGAACTATTAAGACTATGCCTTAATACCTTGTAAAAGCACTTCTGCTAAAGTTCTTGCACGAGCAGGAGAAAGAAATTCTGCTGGTTTGTCCATCTGCAAAAAAGACATAATGTTAATAGTGATTAGCCCTTGTAATGAAAGGGCGGCCTCACCTACATCAACATTTCGTAGTTCTTTGCTTTTAATTCCCCGTTCAATAATTTCTCGAAGAAATTCATAATCCCGATTATGAAAAGGTCTAACATCCAAGGGTTTATCTTCTGGTAATGCAAAAGTAAGCGCGATCACAAAACGAACTAGATCAGGTTCTTGTAAGCAAAAGGAAAAATCGGCTTCAATTACTTGATAGATCTGCTCGGCTACTGAAACATTAGGGTCAATTGATCGACTACGTTCTTGAAAACAACGCTCATAAGCATCTGCTACTAAAGCTGCAAATAACCCTTCTTTGTTACCAAAATGATAATAAACCGTTGGTTTGGTGACATCAGTTGCTTCAACTATTTCATTAATTGAAGACCCTGCGTAACCTTTGCGCATAAATTGTTGTCGTGCAACTTCAAGGATATGGGCTTTGGTTTGTGCTGCATCTTGATTTCTAATTTTTGCCATATACCAGTAAGTATATAAATTTTTCTTTTTAGTGCAATCTTAAAAACCGAGAAAAATTAAGCAGGAAAACAATCAGGAAAATTGAGTAACAAAAAGCTTATTTGCTAGGTAAAATCGCACTAACACGTAAAAACTACGTATGCGGAAATAAATAAAGTATTAAGGAAAAATTCTCATGCATTTTATTCAAGGGTTGACTTTTGATGATGTGTTGTTAATCCCTAATTACAATGGAATTCGTTCTCGTCAAGATGTTACAACAGCAATAAATATGGTAAACAAACGCCTAGATATTCCTGTGATTAGCTCTAATATGGACACAATAACAGGTATTCAAATGGCAAATTGTTTAGCTTCTTTGTGTGGCTTAGGTATTTTACATAGATTTATGTCTATTGAGCAAAATATAGAAGAATTCTCTCAAGCGGAAAATAAGTCTTTAGTAGGTGTTTCAATAGGCGTTGGGGATGCTGCGCTAGAGCGTGCAGAAGCATTAATTGATGCAGGTGCAGAAATAATTTGTGTTGACGTAGCTCATGGACATGCAAAATTAGTAAATCAAACAATTAAAAACCTAAGAAGAAAATATAAAGGAAATATTATAATTATTGCAGGTAATGTTGCTACTTATGCTGGGGCAGATTATTTAGCTGCTGCCGGAGCAGATGTTATTAAAGTTGGTATTGGCGGAGGATCTGTTTGCACAACCCGTATTAAAACTGGCTTTGGTGTTCCTCAATTAACGGCAATTATGATGTGTAGACAAGTTGATCGCGCTTTGATTGCTGACGGTGGAATTCGTACTCCAGGCGACGCAGTAAAAGCACTAGCAGCAGGAGCAGATTTTGTTATGCTAGGAGGAATGCTGGCTGCAACTTTAGAAACCCCAGGAGATGTAAAAACCGCGCTTCAAGACGGAAAAGAAGCAAAATTTAAAGTTTTTCGTGGCATGGCATCTCGTGAAGCACAAGAAGATTTTATGGGGTCAATGGGCGAATGGAAAACTGCTGAAGGTGTTGCAGTTGAAATACCGTTGCGTGGTTCTGCCGTTGAAGTAATTCGTGATGTAATGGGCGGAATTCGTTCAGGAATGACTTATTGTGGGGCTGTTACTATTAAAGATTTGCAACGTAAAGCCCAATTTATGACTATAACTCCTGCTGGTGCAAGAGAAAGCGCACCTCATGCTACAGAAAGATTTGCTGTTGCTAGTAAAAAAGATTAGCTAGAAATCAAATGTTTATAGTATTAGGTACTTTTTTGGTATTTATATTTTTGATATTAGGGTTAATGCATGTTTATTGGGCATTTGGGAGTAAAGGAGCTTCAGAAGCTGTTTTACCAAGTGTTGACGGGAAACTAGCCTTTAACCCTTCCTCTTTTCTAACACTTTTAGTTGCTTTAGCCCTATTTATTGCAGCACTTATCATATTAGGACAAATAGGCTTTTTAGGCTTATTTGTCCCAAGTGTAATTTTTTACTATGGAACGCTACTTATTTCTTTAGTATTCTTTCTAAGATCAATAGGAGAATTTCGTTTAGTAGGATTCTTTAAGAAAATCAAAAATACAAAATTTGCTTACTGGGATACTATTTTATTCTCTCCATTATGTTTATTAATCTCTATTATCGCTTTCCTACTTCTTTTTAAGTAATTCAACTATTTTTTCTTCCATTATTTTATAATCTTTATCACCTTTAACATATTCTCCACCAGGATGAATATGACGAATTGTTCCTTGACGATCTATTAAGAATGAAACACTAGTCCAATTTTCATCAGTATTTTCCAACCACCATTTAGTTAAAGTTTGCCAACGATAATCAATTGCGATAGGAAATTGAAAGCCTAGCTTTTTAGAATATTGATAAACTTCTTGCTTGTTGAGTGGTTCAGATGATTTATGATGATAAAAGCCTACTACCTCTAGCCCTTGAGACTTATATTTCTGGTAAAACTCATTTAATGCTGGTGCTGTAGCCTTGCAAAAAGGACATATGGTAGTCCACCAACGCACTAAAACAACTTTTCCCTGTAAATCTTTTAACTGCATACGTTGTGAGTTTAGCCAATCTCCAACTTGCCAATCTATTGCCTTAGAGCCAATTAAATTTTTATTATTAGTTTTACTTATTGCTAAGTTAGTAAATAAAAATAGGCTTAAAATAGCTAATAAAATAAGTTTTTTCATTAAATTGCAACCTTTCTAGCTTCAATTACTTCATCTTGTCTAATGTCATAGAATTGGACATAACCAACTGTAAAATCAGCAACTAAAAAACAAGGACTTTGTTTATCAACTAAAGTACCTGCATTAATAATTGTTACACTATCAAAAGCTCTTACCATTCTTGCATGAGTATGTCCATTGATAACAAATTTATAAAGACCTTCCATAGTAAGGCGTAAAAGGTCTAAATTATATTCTAGGGCTACTCCATAATCTCCGGGCCAAACGCCTACCATATCATTACTACCCAAGCCATGACAAAGTAATAATCGACCCCGCTCAGTGTCAAATTCCCTAGTTGCAGGCAGTTTTTTTATAAATTTTTGGGATTTTTCATTAAGTTCTTGCCAATGTGTAGCATCAGGCAATAGCATATTTTGACCTTTTATAATCCAGCGTTCATGATTACCTGACACAGTAAGCACTTTATAAGTTTGAAGTAAATCTAGACATTCTATGACATCTTGAGGCGTTTTTCCGTCAATAATATCACCTACAGACATTATTTGATCTACATTAGCTTGGCTTAAAAATTCTAAAGCAATTTTTAAGTTTTTAGCTTCGCCATGAATATCGCCTATTGTACCAACACGCTGCAAGGTTTCTTTATTTGCCATAACTCGTTTATAATAGTTTGCCCAATTGAAATTAAGTCTAACCCACAACTTATTTCATCAACTTATTTTCAGGAGATTTTTAATTTTATTAAAATCAAGTATTTATGATACCTAAAAAAACTAATAAAAATAATATTTCTGTTGCTAATTATAGCAAAGCACTTTATCAACTGGCTCTAGGAGCCGCTGCAAAAACCCAAGAAGAATTAACCAAACCTGCTAGTTTTGCTCAGTATAAAGAAAATGTTGCTGATGCAACACTTGGGTTACTAGCTTCTGGCCTTTGGCTAGTAATGCATGTAGCACAAAAAAGTATTTTTCGTATTGAAGTGCGCGAACGTGCTTGTAAAGGGTTGCAAGACGAATTTTTTAAGCATATTGAAGAAGTATCTAGTGGACAATGTAATAAAGAGGAAATAGAGCAATACTTAAAAGAGTTATTTGTTATTTATGATAAAGCTTGGAAAAACAAGTCTGATCCAGGAAATAGCTGGTGGTTAGCTGAAGCAATGGCTAGAGAAATCTTAAACACCGCAGAAGTGCCAGAAATTGCTGTTGTAATTATGGTAGGTGAAATTGAGTCTACTTTGGCTTTAGGCAGTCGTTTAGCTCAACAATATATTGTCTATTAAATTTAATTACTAAAAGAAAACTACTGGAGGCAAATTTTTCTTATGAGCAGTATACCTAATAAAATAATTTATTCTATGGTTGGACTAAGTAAATATTATGATAAAAAAGCTGTACTTAAAGACATCTATCTTTCCTATTTTTATGGTGCAAAAATTGGTGTACTTGGCTTAAATGGTTCAGGAAAAAGCTCTTTGCTAAGAATTATGGCAGGTGTGGACACTAATTTTTTAGGTGAGGCAGTGCTTTCTGCTGGCTACACAGTTGGTTATTTAGAGCAAGAACCTGTTTTAGACGATAGCAAAACAGTAAAAGAAATTGTTCAAGAAGCTGTTAAAGAAACCGTAGACTTACTAAAAGAATATGATGAAATTAATGAAAAATTTTCTGAACCAATGACAGACGACGAAATGACAGACCTTTTAGATCGTCAAGGTAAAGTTCAAGAACGCTTAGACACGCTAGACGCTTGGGAGCTAGACAGCCGCTTAGAAATGGCAATGGACGCGCTACGCTGCCCTGCTGGTGATACTCCTGTAAAAGTGTTGTCAGGCGGTGAACGTCGTCGGGTTGCTTTATGTCGCTTGCTCTTACAAAAACCTGACATTTTACTTTTAGACGAACCAACTAACCATTTAGACGCTGAATCTGTCGCATGGCTAGAGCATCATTTACAAGAATATGCTGGAACTGTAATTGCAGTAACACACGACCGTTATTTTTTAGATAATGTTGCTGGCTGGATTTTAGAACTAGATCGCGGTCATGGCATCCCTTGGAAGGGTAATTATTCATCTTGGCTAGAACAAAAACAAAATAGATTAAAACAGGAAGAAAAGACTGAATCACAACGTCAAAAAACCTTAGAACGTGAATTAGAATGGATTAGAATGGCACCTAAAGCCCGTCAAGCTAAAGGTAAAGCTCGTATTAAAGCTTATGAAAATCTATTAAGTCAAGAAACTGAAAAACGCGCCCAAGAGTTAGAAATTTTTATCCCACCTGGCCCAAGACTTGGAAAACTAGTAATTGAAGCTGACAACATAGGGAAATCTTATGGTGATAAACTTCTATTTGAAAATCTGTCTTTTTCACTACCTCCGGGCGGTATTGTAGGAATTATTGGGGCAAATGGTGCTGGTAAAACTACGCTTTTTCGTATGATTACAAACCAAGAACAAGCTGACAAAGGAGCTATAAAAATTGGTGAAACAGTAAAAATGGCCTATGTTGACCAAAGCCGAGACTCATTAAATGCAGATAAAAGCATTTGGGAAGAAATTTCTGGCGGAATGGACAATATAAATTTAGGCACTCGTGCAGTTAATTCCCGTGCCTATGTTGCAAGGTTTAATTTTTCTGGTACAGACCAGCAAAAGAAAGTTGGTATGCTTTCAGGTGGTGAAAGAAATCGTGTCCATTTAGCTAAAATGTTAATTCAATCAGCTAATGTATTATTACTAGATGAGCCTACTAATGATTTAGATGTAAACACAATGAGAGCATTAGAAGAAGCATTAGAAAATTTTGCTGGCTGTGCTGTAGTAATTAGTCACGACCGTTGGTTTTTAGACCGTATTGCTACACATATTTTAGCTTTTGAAGGTGATAGCAAAGTAGTTTGGTTTGAAGGAAATTATTCTGATTATGAAACAGATCGTAAAGCTAGACTTGGTAGCGCGGCAGATCAACCACACCGCATTAAATACCGTCAATTAACCCGCGATTGATAATTCCGTAGGTATTAAGCTTTGCGTTAAAATTAGTTTGTTGCTTTTAAGTTCAAGGGTAACAAACTAATTATTTATCTCTAAAGCTTGCCCCAATAAATTACAAAATACCATTAAACTATACATATAAATTAGTTAGGAGTAATGATGCAAGATACTTATGATATTGTTTTGGAAGGTGGCGGGGCAAAAGGTATTGTTTTTGTTGGAGCATTTCAAGAAATTGAAGCTAGAAAATTAAATATTCGTCGTTATGTTGGAACATCTGCTGGTAGTATTACTGCTGTTTTATTAGCGGCTGGATATAATGCCCAAGAACTTTTTGAAGCTGTAAATGAAAAATTTATAGATCCAAAAACAGGGCTAGAAAAACCAATCTTTCTTTCTTTTTTAGATACCCCAGAAAAAACAGACTTTTCTGAAAATGACATTAACACTAGCTTACTTTGTTTATTGCTGTCAGAAATAGATATTCCATTATTGCCTAAAATAGTTGAAAACCGCATTCATCAGTCTGTAACTTATGAGTTGATGAAGTTATCTGGATACCGAGAAATTTTTTCTTTACTAGAAAAAGGTGGGTTATATTCAGGTAAGAAATTTATAGAATGGTTAGCAAAAAAGCTAACAGCTAAAAACCCAAGTTGGGCAACTGCTACTTTATCAGAATTTTATAAATCTACAGGAAAAGATCTTTCTGTTGTTGCTTCAGATATTACTGCTAACGAAATGTTAGTGTTAAATCATAGAACTGCGCCTGATTGTCCTGTTGTTTATGCGGTGAGAATGTCCATTAGCTTACCTTTTGTTTGGCAAGAAGTAATATGGCAAAAAAGTTGGGGTTTATATCAGGGAAGAGATTTAACAGGAAATGCTATTGTTGATGGAGGTGTGCTTTCAAATTTTCCTATTAGTTTAATTGTTGATACTGGGCATGAAAATATAATGGGAGATTTTAAGGCTAATGAAGCAGGTACTTTAGGGCTATTAATTGATGAAAAAATAGCTGTTAGTAATGCTGGTCAAACAAGCCCAATTGAGATTTCTAATCAAGGTGCTAGCCGATTAGCAAATATCAAAGTCTTACAACGAATCAGCAATTTAGTGGACACTTTAACTAGTGCAAGTGACAAGGCAGAAATTAAAGCCCATGAAAAATTGATTTGCCACTTGCCTGCTAAAGGTTATGGAACAACAGAATTTAATATGAGCAAAGAGAGAATGCAGGCATTAATTAATGGTGGCCGTCAGGCTATGAAAGAATATCTTGATGCTTTAGCGTAAGACAGAATCTTTGTAGTTAATTATTGGAGTAAGTAAATGACACAATCTAGGATTGAAGTTTTTCAAGAATTATTAAAAACACAGCCTGATGATGTAATGATCTGGTATGGATTAGCTAGTGAATATACTAAATTATCTGATTGGACTGCGGCAACTGATGCACTAGAAAAAGTAATTAAGCTTAACTCTAGCTATACAGCAGCTTATCAAATGCTAGGTTCAGCACTAATAAATCAAGGAAAGCTAGTTGAAGCACGAGATATTTGGCAAAAAGGAATTGAAGTAGCTAATCAAACAGGAGCATGGAAGGCTAAACAACATATGGAAGGATTGTTAGCAAATGCCAATAGCCAAATAAACAGTGGTTTTTGCTCTAGTTAAGGTAGAAATATTGACTAAAGTAAAATATAGGGATATTATAGCCAAATTCTAACCAATAAACAAAATATAAGAGGAATTATGGCTGAATTAAAAACTAAACCAACAGATATAAATGTCTTAGACTTTTTAAGTAAGGTTACAGATCCAGAAAGACATAAAGATTGTCTTACTATTCTTGGTTTAATGAAAGAAGCTAGCGGAGTAGAACCAGTAATGTGGGGAGATAGTATTGTTGGATTTGGACGTTATCGTTATCTTTACAAAACAGGTAATGGAGGAGAATGGCCTATAATAGGTTTTTCTCCTAGAAAAAATGATTTAACTCTTTATCTAGTGCCTGGAATGTATGGTTTTGAAGCTATTGCTGACTTAATGAAAAAATTAGGTAAATATAAGACTGGAAGATCCTGTTTATATATAAAAAAGCTAGCTAACATAGATCTTGATGTATTAAAAGAACTTATCTATAAATCTGTAGAAGCAATGGCTGATAAGCGAGTAGATTAAATCATACGTAGGGTTGAAACCCTACGCTACAACTATGCCGCCCCGTTGGGGCTTTAAGAGATAAAATATCAGATTACTGAGTTTACAATGTATTTACTTTTGCAACATAAATAATGTTTGCAACATATGTGGAATAAAAAATCAATCTTTATTCTTTTAGTGACTATAGCATTTGCTTGGGCATTTGCTTGGATTTTCCTTACACCATTTTGTGGACTAATTTTTCATTGTGGCTGTACTTGGTTATGGGCAGGGGCAGCAGAAAAGTGTATTGGAGCAATGGATATGGTCTGCATACAACATACTTGTCCTTGGTGTGATGATGGTAAACTTGGGATGATGATTCCACTGGCAATAATTTTATTTAGCCAAGCTTTAGCAATTTTTTTATTTTGGTGGAAATATAATTCAAGTTTACTTTTAAAACTTATTTTCCAAATACTTATTGGAATAGTTACTTTTATACTTTCTGGTTACTTTGAAGCAGTAATTCATGGTTGGATTAAAAATTATCCTAGATAAACTAGTTAATGTTCTCAAAAATACACTAAACTATTGGCAAAAGTTAATTTTTAACCAAACTGGAGTTTTATTTTTGTGGGTAAATTGTTAGACGATTTCTACGAAAAATTACGTAAAGTGGTTAGTCCAGGGGATGAAGTAGTAGAAGTTAAGGTAGAAAGCTTAAAACCAATAGTTAAACCTCAAGAAAAACCCGCCTCATACCCTCCAAAATTAGTTGAGGGGGAGGATTTTTATTGGGAAGGTCGCTATATGGTATTAACTGATAAATATTTGCTTAAACGTGGTTATTGTTGTGAATCGGGGTGTCGTCATTGCCCTTATGGATTTAATAAAAAACATAAGCAATCTTAAAATCTTAAGTTCTATCACTTATGCAATATCAACTTTTAATACTATCAATTAAAGACAAACGAACAGAATATTTTGTTAAAAAGCATTTAGTAGAAAAACTTGTATTTAACCAAACAGATGCTCAAACAATACTAAATAATCTACCAAGTGTTATTTTTCAATCAGAAGATAAAAAGAAAATAGATGTTATTGCCAATGAGCTAATAGCATTAAGTGTGGAAATACAAATAAACTCGCCATCAACAAAATTTTGCTCCCAACATATAGAACAAGTTATTTCTTCAAGTTGTGTTAAGTGTGGCGATACTACTTGTAATCGTTGCCAGCAAGAAAATAAAAATCTTTGCACTAAATGCTTTCTTAAACAACAAAATAAACGCCGTTGGACTCGTTACCGGCAAATAGCTGCTTTTGGTATTTTACTAGTAGTTCTGTTAGTATCAGCTAGGATTTATTACACTGATCATCGGAAACTGGATTGGGATCGCACTTATAATGTTGCATTAGTAGAAGTAGTTTATGATTCTAAAAAAGATAAAACACGAGCATTATCTATATCAGGTAGAGATTTACTACAACATAGCTTAGAAAAATGGTTTGAATCAGAAGCAAAAAGAGTTTATAACAGTAATATTAAACCCTTTCGTTTTAAGTTACTTGGGCCAGTTTTTAGCCAAGAATTAGCTCCTGAACTCCCTTTAACAGACGATAATATTTGGACAAAATATAAACAAACTTCTACTTTTATTAACTACTTTAATAATCAGTTACTTGAAACTGGCTCTAACCCTGATGATTATGACATTAAACTTTATCTTTATATTTACCCTGCTGATAAAAGAGAAGATTATGAAAAACAACATTCTGTAGGAACAACTAGAGGGCGTTTTGGAGTAGTTTTTTTGCCTGTTGGTAAACAATCAACAGGTCGCACATTATGTTTAATTGCACATGAAATTTTGCATACTGTTGGAGCAAGTGATAAATATGATGAAAATCATTTTACCCTGTTTCCTGATGGCTATTTTGAGCCAACAAAACGCTATCCTCAAGAATTTGCTGAAATTATGTCTTTAGCTTTTCCTCTATCTCCAGGCAAAGAAAAAGATGCTGAAAACTTAGATTTAAGCCGAGTTGGAGAAAAAACTGCAATTGAAATTGGTTGGAAACAACCTTAATTTTAATTACCCTTTCAAACCCACATTAAAAAATATGTCCAAGTTAGCAAATCTTGTAGGAGAAACCTTAGATCAAAAATACCAAATTGATCATCAATTGGGTCAAGGTGGAATGGGCGCAGTCTATAAAGCAACTCATTTAGGAACAGAACGACCTGTAGCATTAAAAGTTATAATGCCAGAGTTTATGCAAGAAAAACGTTTTATTGAACGTTTTAAGTTAGAAGCAAAAGCAGCAGGACGGCTCCGACATCCTAATGTAGTTAATGTTACTGATTTTGGTTTTGCTCAAGTAAATTTAGAACAAATTGCTTACCTTGTAATGGAATATCTTAATGGTTTTACATTAGGAGATATGTTAAGAAAACAAAAAAAATTATCTCTAAATGTAACTATTGATATATTAGAACAAACTTGTCTAGCTGTTAGTGAAGCCCATAAATTAGGAATTGTTCACCGAGACTTAAAACCTGATAATATTTGGTTAGAACCAAATGGACGTGGGGGCTATAATGTAAAAGTGTTAGATTTTGGTCTAGCACAAATACATGACTTAGTAGTTAAACCACAACAATTAATAGTTTCTTTAGGTAATGAGACAACTAATTCCATACCTACAATAGATTTAGAAGCAAAAACACAAGCTGCAAATAAGTCTCATAAATCTTTAGAAGCAAATACATTTATAAAAGAGGAAACTCAATCTCAGGCAGTAAATCAAGCTAACTTATTAGAAATAAATACAATAGTAAATAAAGAAGAAGCAGTAACTCTTATTAATTTAAATCCAAATACTAATAAAGCTAAAACTACAAGTCCACTTGCTTTAGAAATGGAAAAAATTACTCAAATTGGGGCAATTGTTGGAACACCACTTTATATGTCTCCAGAACAATGCCAAGGAGAAACACTAGATTTTCGTACTGATATATATAGCTTAGGAATAGTTGTTTATCAAATGCTAGCAGGTAAAACTCCATTTCAGGGAAACTTAAATCAATTATTAGTTCAACATATCCAAAACCAACCACCTCTATTAACCAAAAAAGATCACAATATTCCATCAAGCATTGCCAAAATTATTATGAGTGCTTTGGATAAAGATCCTGTTAAACGCCCAGTTAGTGCTATTGCTTTTGCTGCTGAGTTAAAAGCAAGTAGTGAAGGAGAATTACCAATACTACGCGAAGCCTTATCACTATATCGCAGAAATTTTAATACCTTTTTTAAGACTTCTCTTTTTGTTTATCTACCTTATTTAGTATTTTATTTTCTACTTATTGCAGTAGCAAAATCATTGCCAAGTGATTTTAGTTATTTAATTTATTTATTAAACAATAGTTATTGGTTAATAGCTATTTTAATATTATTATTTGCTAATGCTACTAGCTTAGGCATATTTGCCCTAGTAGTTAAAGAAGTACAAAAATTTCCTCAAAAACCTATTTTTTTATTACCTTTTTTAAGAATTTATTTTTCCAATTTTACAAAAATTATTACTACCGCTTTACTTGCTAATGTCCAGCTTTTATTTAATTACGCTCTATGTGTGCCAGTAATCTTACTAGAACAAAAATCTAGTAAAGAAGCTTTAGCAAGATCAAGTTTTTTAGTTAACTTCTTAAAACCAACCTTAACTGCACTAGAAATACGTAGTCTGTTTTTATCTATTTTTTCACTTCTAATAGCTCCTATTTCCTTTGTATTCATAAATTTAATATTTTTTATTATTAATGAAGAAAAATCTAAATTATTACTAGAAAAAGGATCTTTAGCTGCATTTATTTTTATTCCAAGCGGATTTATATTACTTCCAGCAATATTACTAATACTTGTTTATCCTGTTGTTGCCATTGCATTTGTTTTGTTTTATTTCAAAACTAGGATAATTTTAGGAGAAAATCCAAATCAAGAAACACAATTAGATCAAGCTAATAACTTAGAGCTTAATACTAGGAATTACGCAAGGGAAAAACGTTCTTCTTTATTAGTTTTAATTTTAATCCTTACCTTCATAAGTTGGTTATCGGTTAAAAATATTGCTTTGACATTAGCAACAACAGGAGGATTTACTAGCGTAGTAGAAGCATTAATTTTAGTTGGAGCTAATGCCAATGCTAAAATAAGCACTTCTCTTTTTGACTTTGATGGAGAGTTTACAACAACCCCATTAATTCATGCTGTTTCTAATGCCAAGCAACAAAAAGAGTTAGTAGCAACGCTTCTAAAAAATGGTGCTAATGTCAATACAGCTAATGATTATGGCTGGACTCCGATAATGGAAGCGGTAATAAAAGATGATTTTGAAACATTACAAGTATTAATAAGTCATGGTGCTGATGTTAATGTTACAACTAATCAAGGTTGGACACCGTTAATGTGGGCAATTAAACAAAGTAATTTAGCTATAGTTAAATATTTACTTAATAATAATGCTGATGCAAATATGTTAACTGAGAATGGAAAAACAGCGTTACATATTAGTATTGAAACAGGAAATGCTTATATAACAAAAAAACTTTTAGATCACTGTGATCAAGTTAATATTACTGATGATCAAGGAAATACCGCTTTAAGTTTAGCAGCACAAGGAGGTGATAGTTATATTGTTAAGTTGTTGATTAAAAAAAATGCTTTTATTGATCACCAAAATAAAGTTGGACAAACGCCTTTAATTCTTGCTGCTATTAACAGCCAAAAAGAAGCTATTAAAGAATTACTTGAAGCAAATGCAAAGCTTGAAACTAAAGATAATTATGATAAGATTGCTTTAGATTATGCAAAAGACCAAGAAATTATCAACTTATTAACTAATCCAGAATAATAAATCTACTTGCCTGTAAGCTACATTTTTATTTTCCACAATTTTTAATCTAATTAAATATATTTGTTTTTTGTTTAAAAAGTATTATTTACTACAAACTAATTCCAATATTTTTTTTATATTAAATCAGCTAATATTTTAACAATCAAAATTAAAATTATTTACTCTATATTATTGATATTACTATAAATAGTATTTATCCTTAGACGAATTTTCTTCTTTATTTAACCTTATTAATATTTTATTTATTTAACTTAAAACTCGTAAAATATTTAGTATTTTATGAGTTTTAAACAGGCTTTTTTAAGTCCTTAAAAACATTTACTATATGCAAAATATATCTATAAAAACCAAATTACTTCTTTGGGCAATGCTATCAATAACACTGTTATTTACTTTATGGCTTGCTACTTATTGGATGACTATCAATAATAAAAACAATAACTTACAAATTGCTAAAGAGTTAGAAATATCCCAAGAAATCAACAACACATTAAAACTTGCTCAAAAATTAAATGCTCCTGGTAATGATGTTTTAGCTACCTGGGATTACAAAATAGAAAAAAATAATCTAGAAAATTACACATCTGAATTTAACCAGGAAACAAACAAATTAATAACAATGATAAGTAATGATAAAGAAATGTTGGACTCATATGCTAAAGCAGAACTGGAATTAAAAGATATGTTAGAACAAGCCAGCAAAATTTTTGAACAAGTAAAAAACAAAGAAATAGCTGAAAAAACAGGTGATAATAAGAGTGCAATTCAAGCTGCCCAACAAGCAAGTAAAGAAATGGCGTTTATGGATCAAGCTTTTTCACGTTTAACAAAAAACCTTTATGTCTTAGAAGTCAATCAACGAAGCAAAATTAAAAATGTTATGGCTAAAACATTACAATTTAATGATTATATTGTAAAAACTTCTTTGGTATTCTTTCTATTTAATTTTTTTATTAGTTTAGTAATAGCTATTTTATTAATTCGTAATATTACTTTACCTATTCAACAACTAGTTAACCTGGTAAATAATATATCTAAAGGTAGTTTAGAGAGCATTACATTAAATAATCGTAACGATGAAATAGGCAAATTAGCCTTTGCTATAAATAATATGGTATTTTACCTAAAAGAAACGGCAGGCATTACAGATTCTATAGCTAATGGTGTTTTAACCCTAGTAGTTAAGCCTAGATCAGAACAAGATATTTTTGGTCATTCGCTTAAGAAAATGGTGATTTCCTTACAAACTATTGTAAAAAAAGTACATGGCAGTTCTCAACAAGTTAAAAGTATTAATAACACAATAAACTTAGTTAAGGCTGGAAAACAGCTTGAAATTGATAGCGAAAGCCTAGCAGGTGATGTAGAAAATACTGCAACAGTAGTAGAAGAACTTTCCAAAAATGTTCAGGCTGTTGCAAAGAATGTAGAATCACAAGCCGCTAGTGTGACACAAACACATCAATCTATAGAGCAAATGGCTAAGCAAATAAATAACATCACAACAAACACAAAAAATTTAATTGATGTTTCCTTAAATGCCCAACAAATAGTAAAAAATGGTCAAATAGCTGGAGAAAAAGCATCTAAAGGTATACAGGAAATTGATATTTCTATTAATAAAACTGCCTACACACTTACAAAACTTGGTGAACAAGCAATAGCTATTGAGAAAATTATTGAAGTAATAAATGGTATTTCTGATCAAACAAATTTACTAGCCTTAAATGCAGCTATTGAAGCAGCAAGGGCTGGTTCTTATGGTCTTAGTTTTAGTGTAGTTGCTCAAGAAGTCCGCAAACTTTCAGAACGTTCATTTCAATCTGCTAGTGACATTACAAAATTAGTTATTGATATTCAAAAAGATGTAAACCAAGTAATTAAAAATATGGAAAACTCAACCACTTTAGTAAAAGAAGGCTCTAAACAATTTATTAGCGTGGTAGAAGCTTTTAATCATATTGATAATGTAGTTAGCAATGTAGTTAATACTATACAAGAAATTGACAATGTAATTTTAGAATATGCTGTTGGAGCTAATCAAATTTCACAAGCAACAGAAGCCTTAATGTTTACTACTCAAGAAATACAAGCAGCCACACAAGAACAAGCCATTTCAACAAATGAAATTGTCAGAACTATTGAGCGCATTAACTTTACAGCTAAACGTAATGCTAAACTTTCCGAACATCTTTCTACTAGCGGTCAAAAAATGCTATCTCAATTACAAGAACTAGAGTTTACTATTAGTGCTTTTAAGTTTGATAAAACAATCTAATAACGTAAGCGTTCAGAGGGGTAAGTTATCTTTGAAAAAACAGAATAGCATGTTAATAAAGCAGAGATGAACCAAGAGGTGCAAAAAATACCAAAAATAACAGAAGAGGAATGGGCAAGAACGCCAGAGAGCGTAAAGCAGGTATTGGGATATTTGACCAATGAATTGGAAAAATTAAAGAAACGTGTAACGGATTTGGAAGAAGAAAACCGATATTTGAAAGAGCAAATAGCAAAAAGGTAGCTCTACAATTAATCTGGGCCGAGGTAAAAGATTGAAAAAGTAGAGGTTCATACTGATAATCAAAATTGAGAGAAAAAAGAAAGGATTATCAGTATGAATATAACACGACCAAATTATCATTAAAAACTTCTTCTCTTTCTTCCTAGTTACCATGTTTTTGTAGATTTTGGGTTCCATAGGTTCACGCTTGCCTCAAAAAAAGCGTCCTCAAAAATCTGTCTACTAACCAGATTTCAACTGTCAAGCTCAGGATAGATTCAAATCGCAATTATTGGCGATTTGCTGTGGCTGCACGTTTTAATTTATTTAATTCTGCCTCAAAATTACTACGTTCTTCAGCACTTAATTGATTACCATAACTTTGAATAAATTTTTCCAAATGTTCAGAGGCTTTTTTAAATTTTTGTTTGCTATTATAAGCTGAATAAAGTGTATAGTGAGCATCTGGAAAATCTTTAAGATCTACTATATTTTCACTAAGTTTAAGTGCTTTTTCTGCTTCATTAATAGCAGTCGTTGGATCAGCTTTAAGTAAGTAATTTTGTGCGCTAAGGTCATATAATAAAGCCAAACGATGTTTATCATTACTTGCTTGAGCATATTTCATTGCTTGTTCAATATGATTACGAGCGCGTGCTAAGAGTTCTGTTTGGTTAGTAATTGTTTCATCTCTTTCTACAAAACGATTTATCGTTTTAGCTAAAATATGATGTGCTTCTGCCATTACTGATTGATTAACGTATCGGCCTCCACCAAAAATTATATGAGAGATAGAAAGTTTTTTTATTCCTCTTAAAGCAGAAACTTGTTTTTTAGAAACTTCCTCAAACAGATTTAATGCCGTTTCAGCTTCTTTTATAGCTTCTTTTTGTTTTAAGTTACTGTTTTGATAAGTTAACACATCAGCTAAGATTAGGTGTGCTGGAGGTGATAGAGGATTTATCAAAATAGCACGGCGCAATTGACGTTCTGCTCCAATTATATCTCGTCGCCACAAAAGTATGTCACCTAAAACAACTCGTGCATAATCAAAATTAGGATGGTTTTTAATTATTTTTTGAAGGTCGTTGGTAATTTCGTTGACATTATAACTAGCATTAAATTTTGCTTCAGCTAAAAGTACACGTGTTTCAAAATCTGAAGGTCTTATTGACAAAGCACTAGAAAAGCTATTTACAGCCGCTTCAAAGCGTTTAAGAGATTGTTCTGTACGCCCACGATAAACTAAAGCATCAACATAAGCACCATTATTGCTTTTTACTGCTTGGTTGAGTAATTTTAGAGCTTCCTCAAATTTTTGCTGATTAAAGGATTCAACACCTTTTAAGAAAAGCTCTTTAGCCTCTTTATTAGGTTGTTTATCTTCTTGTAAATAAACATTTAGCTGTCTTTTAGTAGGTTGCACAATTGCTTCCTCATCACTTTCAGAAAATGAAAGATTTACTTCAATAAGTTTTGAATGACCAGCTAAAACGGTCTCTGATAGTTTTTGTTTTAATTCATTCTTAGAGAAAGTAATTAACCGTTCTCCTGTTTGTACTTTTACAGTCTTTTCTCCATTATCAGAAATTTTACCTAATGATACACCATCTATGGCAACTTCTACACCATCGATATCAGGTGTACGAATTACTAAAGTTCCATAATTGCTATTATTAGTTGAGTTAGTATCAGCATAATTAACTACTGAAAGAGGCAAATAATTAGCCTCTATTGAGGTTGTGTTATAGTGAGGATGTTGTTTTTGGTCTGTTAAGCGTGGTACTTCTTCACGTAAATATTTTACTAATTCATTAAATGTTACTACTCCATTTTGGTCTTCATCTGCATTACCACGAAGAGCTTCTAAAAAACTATAAGTAAATGCGCCATGTCCTAACTCATCTAATTCATAGGATTGTTCTAATTGATCTGAAGCAGAAATAAAACCAATACCACTACTAACACGTTGCATTTCTTCTAAATAACGAATATTAGCCCTTAGTGAACTAGAAGATGGATCGCGTCCAGCCATTTGAACTCCAGCACTATGACAAGTATCAGAAAGCACTAGTCCTTTTCGAGCAGACACTTTACTAACTGCATTGCGGAATTCTTCCATTTTTAGTGCTGTATTTGGCATATCTCGCAAATCTGTATCATAGAGAACAAAATAAGGTACATCTATTGTGCGGTTATCAATTCGTTGAGGAATCAAAGCTCCATGAACAGCAATATAAACAACAAAATAATCATCTGTTTTAGCATCTTTAATGAGGCTTAATGCCTTTTCTACATTAGCTTTAGTTCCTTGTTCATCCTTGAGCAGAATCATTTTCCCACCTTCGCTTATATCACGAAAGTTTCCGCCTTCATCGCTACGTAAAAAGTCATAAATGGCTTGAGCATCATCAGCAGCATTTTTTAGATTAGAGATTTGATAACCATCTAGATTTTTATCACCATTTTTATAATGCGAGATACCAATTATTATTGCCCATAGATTTACTTCTTTACCTGCTTTTACCTCAGCACTTGTTGCACCAACTTTGACATTAATTCCTCTAGTGCGTTTTTCTTGACCGCTAACATTAATAGTTAAAGTTATTACAAGTATAAAAAAGAAGATAAAGAAGAAGTACTGATATATTTTATTAAGTTTTAGCATAATCTTTTACCTTCTTATAAATAAAATAAAAACAGTGACAATTTTAGTTGTCACTGTTTTTATTGTTATCTAGGTGTAATGATAGGTGGTTGTGCTACTACATTAGGTCTTACATCATTACCAGATTGACTAATTACAATACCTGTCACAGTACCTGCTGCTATTGCTGCTGTGGTGACTAAAATTTTATTTCGTGTTGACCAGAAGCCAACTTTGAAAACAGATATTTCACCAGTCCAAGAGTAATTTGTATCTTTTACTGTAGCTGTAATGGATGTAGTACCAGATGTATTGCCTGCCGTAAAGTTAATAGAAGCTATACCTTGGCTATTTGTAGTAGCAATAGCATTAGTAGCACCAAATTTTCCTAACTGGCTGCCTAAAGTAAAAATAATTGGTAAGTCAGGTACAGGACGGTCATTTTCATCTGTAACTTGAATTTGAATTTGGCGTGTACTACGAGCTTTTACACTCAGTGTTGCTCCTACTTCAACCGGTCTAACAATATACTGCCGGCTATTTTGAAAAATGACATCTCCTAATACTTCTAACTGACCATTACAATTAGAAGCACGAAAACTAGATCCAGCATTAGCAGTAAAAATTAAACCTCCAGATTCTACATAAGCCTGTGATTTATCATTAAGTTTTACACTTAATGAGCCTCCAACTAAATCAGCAATCAATATAGATTTTTCTACCCCATTACCTTCAACTACTTTACTAACAGCAAAATAAACAGAAGTGTTTTGGCCTAATATAACTTTTCCTGAGCTATTAATAAAAAGTGTTGCAGTAGCATCGCTTCCTGTTTGTAAGTAATCACCAGAATTAAAAAAACTCTTTTGATTAACTATTTGTCCATTAATAGATATTTTGCCAAAAGCCTCTATAGTACCTATATTTCCTAGCAAATAACTTTTTTGAAAGCGGTTTGGCAAATATTTATTTACCTCTTCTTTATCTGTAGCATAAATAGGAGATGGGATAATGGTTATTAACAGTGAGATAATTAGAAACAAAACCATTAAAGTTAGTTTATTTTTTATCATACTAGCTCCTTTCCATCAGTTAATTTAATTAGCTCATCACTACATTAGTAATTAGGTATTACAAGATTAATTACTGGCAAAATAATTTTATTTTCACTAGAGTTAACTAATGGGTTAGCTAAAGTTATACTGGTCAAACCATTAGATTGAGTTGTAGCACTGGTGCTGCTATCAAAAACCGTAACTTGTACTTTGCTATATTCTGGATGGTCATTAGCTCCAGTAAATTTTTGTTCTACAGTAAAACTTTGACCTCGTAAAAGACGATTTTCTTGTAAAGCTTGTATTAGGTTAACAGTAATAGCTTGATCAACAGCTTGACCATTAGCATTGAAAAACTGGAAAGTTGCTCGATTAACATCAAGATTTGAGTCATAAACAGAAAATTCAACTGTAAAGACATTTCCATTACGAGAAAATGAAACTCTAGGAGTGCGTCTAGTATCTACAGGATCAATAAGTTTTACTTCTGTTGAAACTTTCCCAATTAAAGGAATTTCAATTGGATTTTTAGCTTCTTGTGTAATGGTAAAACGTGAAATAAGTGCTTGTGGTAAAACTTCTCTAGCACTTAAGTTTTCTGTTGAGTTACTAACAGGTGGAATTAAAGGTTGAAACAAAATAAAAAATGTTCTTTTTTCTTTTGCTCCCAACAATATATTACTTCCCATATTTATTCTTTGCCCACTGCGATCTGGACGGTCAGCTTGAACAAGAAAAAGACTTTGGTCATCAGGGTTAATAATTCTTT